>NZ_RZRO01000079.1:0-29862 GCF_003997975.1 Mesorhizobium sp. M7A.F.Ca.US.005.03.1.1 | reverse complement strand
GTGCAGCCGGATGACCGGAATGGTGACGACGGTGGAGCGCCAGGATTTCGGCAGCAGGCGGTTGATAAGGCGTTTCACGAGGGCGTGGTCTCCGGTCGATAGGTTGCAGGCATGTAGGGATTTCCCGGCCAACGGCAATGTGGCCAGGCAGAATAGCTCAATCTCCGAACAGCGAGGCGAGGCCGTTGGTGATCATTTCGCTGCGCTCGTCGGGGCCGTTGCCTGATTGCGCGTGCAGCATCAGGGGCGGGCGGATGGCAAGCTTTCCCCGTGTCCCGAGCGCTGCCCGCACAACGATGCGGATTGCCGCGGCGTCTGGGCGAGGGTGGACGGCGAGCATTTCGGCATCGCCGAAGCGCCCTGCGATCGCATCGAGAATGGCGCCGAGCTGTTCGGGGCGGGCGATCACGGCAAGCCCGCCGCGCGGCCTGACCACCGCCGCCGCACTGCGGATCCAGCTCTCGAACACCCCGTCCTCCATGACATGGGCCTCTTTTCTGAGGCGATCGGGGGAGGCGCGGTCCCGGGGAGCGTTGAAGGGCGGGTTCATGATGACGAAGTCGAAATCATTGTCGGCGAGGCCGGCGGCCGCCCGCGCCCGGCCCGATACGGTGACATCGGCGACCAGCACGGAGGCGCGATCGCTCAGATGGGCATTGCCGGGATGGGCAAGAGTGGCTGCCGCGAAGGCCGCCATTTCCGGCGCGCGTTCGACAAGCACCGCCTCGGCGGCCGGGCAGCGCGACAGCACCGCCAGGCCGGCGGCCCCGGCACCGGCACCGAAATCGGCGAGACGACCGGCAAGGGAGGACGGCACGGATGCCGCCAGCATCATCGCATCCATGCCGGCGCGATGACCGCCTTGCTTGGGCTGCACCAGCCAGAATCGGCCGCGATGGAAAGCGTCGACCGTATGGGCCGGCGTGTCCGGGACAAGGGCGGCGGGCGCGGCGGACATTATCTTCCGCGGATTTCGTTGGCGATGCCGGCATCCGTCAGGATGCGCCGTGCCGCGTCGGCCTGGTCGGCGTCGACCATGACGCGCTTCTGCAAAAGACCGATCGACCCTTCGAGAATGCTCATATTCTGGTCGGCGACAAAGCAGGCAATGCCGGCGTCGCGCATCAGCGATTCGACAAAGGAAATGATCACGGCATCGTTGGTGCGGACTAGTTCTATCATTGTATGAAACTCGCAGTTTGCGCTATTGATGTAAACGGGTAGGGGATTCCGGGGCAGAGCCGTTCCCTTGGGGGTCGTTGACATTCTGTCGCCGCCGCCGCGCCAATTCGCCACTTGCCGTGCCCATGTCCGCCGCCCTAGAGTCCATACAGGGACTAAGGGTGCCGTCGCACGCTCTATACCAAGACGGGAGTGATTGTCGTGGGTGTCGTTCTCAACATCGAAAACGGGAAGCGGGAGCCCGCCTCCATCAAGGATCTGATCGATCTGACTGCCGCCGATATGGGGCGCGTCAATGAATTGATCCTGTCCAAGGCCGGCTCCGACGTCGAGATGATCCCGGAGGTCGCCAACCATCTGATCTCGTCCGGCGGCAAACGGCTGCGGCCGATGCTGACGCTGGCCGCAGCCCAGATGTTCGGCTATGCCGGCGAGGGCCACGTCAAGCTCGCCACCTCCGTCGAATTCATGCACACCGCGACGCTTCTGCACGACGATGTCGTCGACGAGAGCGGCATGCGCCGCGGCAAGAAGACCGCCCGCATGATCTGGGGCAACCAGGCAAGCGTTCTGGTCGGCGACTTCCTGCTCGGCCAGGCCTTCCGCATGATGGTCGATGTCGGCTCGCTCGAAGCGCTCGATATCCTGTCGAGTGCGGCCTCCATCATCGCCGAGGGCGAGGTCATGCAGCTCGCCGCCGCCAAGAACCTCGAAACCACCGAGGACGAGCATTTCGCCGTCATCAAGGCCAAGACCGCCGCACTTTTTTCGGCGGCTGCCGAGGTCGGCCCGGTCATCGCCCAGGCGACGCGCAACGATCGCGCCGCGCTGCGCTCCTATGGCATGAATCTCGGCCTGGCCTTCCAGCTGATCGACGACGCGCTGGACTATGGCGGCACCAGCAAGGATCTGGGCAAGAATGTCGGCGACGATTTCCGCGAGGGCAAGGTGACGCTTCCGGTCATTCTCGCCTATCGGCGCGGCACCAAGGCCGAGCGCACCTTCTGGAAGCGCGCCATCGAGGACAATGTCGCCGATGACGCCGGCCTGGAAAAGGCGACCGGCCTGATGACCCGCCACGGCGCCATTGCCGACACGATCGGACGCGCGCGCCATTTCGGCGAGATTGCCCGCGACGCGCTGGCGCCGCTCGAAGCGACGCCGCAGAAATCGGCGCTGATCGACGTCATCGATTTCTGCATCAGCCGGGTCAACTAAAGGCTGGACTTTCGCGACGCTATCTCTGGCCTGCGCTAAGAGGAAGTTTAGGAATTCGGTCCCGCCGTCTCGACAAGCCGCCCTGCCGCAAATTATCTATAAAACATGGCAAAGGGCACAGACGACACCATCGCGGTGCGCATCAGCAAGGTTCTGGCGGACCGCATCATTTCCGGTGCGATCGAGCCGGGGGCCAGGCTTCGGCAGGATCACATCGCCGAGGAATTCCAAACCAGCCATGTTCCGGTGCGCGAGGCCTTCCGCCGCCTCGAGGCGCAAGGGCTGGCCATCGGCGAACCGCGCCGCGGCGTGCGTGTCGCGTCTTTCGACCTGGGCGAGGTCAAGGAAGTCGCCGAAATGCGCGCCGCCCTTGAAGTGCTGGCGCTGCGCCACGCGGCGCCGCATCTGACATCGGCCATTCTCGATCTCGCCGAGGAGGCGTCCAAGGCTGGCGACAAGTCCCGCGATGTCAGGTCGTGGGAGGAAGCCAACCGCGCCTTCCACCGCTTGATCCTCGCGCCATGCGGCATGCCGCGCCTGCTCGCCACCATCGACGATCTGCACGCGGCAAGCGCCCGTTTTCTGTTCGCGGCATGGCGCTCGGAGTGGGAGACACGCACCGATCAGGACCATCGCGCGATCCTCGCCGCCTTGCGGCAGGGAAACACCGAATCGGCGGCCGTCACACTGGGGCGGCACGTCCAATGGATTGGCCGCAAGCCGGTCAGGACGGCTTCCGGAACGACGCGCGAAGCCTTCGCCATCGTAGGTTAGACGGCCTCCGCCAAAGCCAGGGCTTGCAATCTCCAGGGAAGTGTGGATTCGATAATAGATCGAAAACAGAAATTATCTATAATTTGCAATCGATCGAAGGAATCCCAATGACAGACGTCGCATTCTCGTCCAGCAAGCCGTCGTTCAGCCCGCTCCGGCTCCAGGATCGTTCTCTTGCCTGGCAGGTCGGAGCCGTCGTGCTCGGCACCCTGTTCCTGGCGCTGTCATCCTACATCGAAGTGCCGATGGTGCCGGTCCCGGTGACGATGCAGACCTTCGCGGTGACACTGATCGGCGCGCTCTATGGCTGGCGGCTTGGCGCGCTCACCATCGCCGCCTGGCTGGTCGAGGGTGCGGTCGGCTTTCCGGTTCTGTCCGGAGGGGCAGCGGGTGCGGCGCATTTCGTCGGGCCGACGGCTGGCTATCTCTTCGCCTTCCCGCTTGTCGGCGCAATGGTCGGCTGGCTGGCCGAACGCGGCTGGAACGGCAACAGAGTGGTGCTGGCATTTGTCGCCATGCTGCTTGGCAATCTTGCCTGCCTCGTGCTGGGCACAGCATGGCTTGCCGTCATGATTGGAGCCGAACAGGCCGTTACCTTCGGCTTCCTGCCGTTCATCGTCGGCGGCTTGCTCAAGTCGGCGCTGGGTGCCGCGACCCTCATGGCGCTTCGCGGCGGCAAGGCCAAGCCGGTCAATCCGTGACGATCAGGCTGCGCGCCCACCACCTCCTTTGCCTGCTCACCTATGTGGGCAAGGGATACAGCCCCGCCTTCACCGCCAATTATGATCGCGTAGCGGAGCGCCTGAGCCGGGGCGAGGACATCCTCCTCGTTTCCAGCCCGGACGATGTCTGCGCCCCGTTGCTTGATGAGCCGGAACCGCACTGCCTCAACGAGAGTGTCGTCGAGCGGGACCGGCTCGCCACGCAGGATGTGGGCGAGTTGCTGGCGCGGCCAATTCGCGTCGGCACCCGTCTTGATCTCGATGCTGCGATGCTGGGCCGGATGCGGCAGGCGTTTTCGGCTGGCCTTGTACGCAAGGCCTGCGGCGGCTGCGAATGGAACGAACTGTGCAGCACGATAGCGGCCGGCGGCTACGGCGACACGCTGGTGCAGCGGTCTGCCTCGCCAGGCGAGGGCTGATATTGGCCCGAGCCTTAGCGGTCGAATCGGTGATATATTCGGCGCCGCATAGGGCCGTGGCCGAAATCCAAGATCGGAAAACTAGTGCCCGCCGCCATGATTTGTTAATCGGGTGCCCGGATTGTGAATTCGAGGCGGATTGAAGCGCGACCCCAAAAAGGCCATGCTTTGCCTGGAAAGATCGAGTCTACGCCCATCCCGCTGACGCGGAGATGGCGCCTGGCTGAAAGGGATACGATGCGGCAAGGACGTGCGCGCTGGCTGACAAGGCTGGCAATTGTGACAGGCATGGCGATCTCGGCTTTGCCGGCCTATGCCAAGCAAACCACCGAACCGGTCAAGATCACGTCGTTTTCGGGCGCTTATCTGGCGGCCCGGATCGCCGAAGGCGATAACGACCTCGACAGCGCCATCGCCTACTACAAGCAAGCATTGGCCTTCGACCCGAGCGACACCGGCCTGCAGCAGAGCTTGATGCTGTCGCTGATCGCGCAGGGGCGCTTCGACGAATCCCTGGTCTATGCCGACAAGCTCAAGGAAGTGCCTGACGTCGAGCGTTTCTCGCGGCTGGCGCTCGCCGTCGATTCCTTCCACAAGAAGGATTTCACCAAGGCGCAGTACTGGCTCAAGCTGTCGCTGGAATCCGATCTCGACCGGCTGATCTCCGGGGTGATGTCCGGCTGGGCGCAGCAAGGCGCCGGCGAGCCTGCCGATGCGATGGCGTCCATCGACAAGCTGCAGGGGCCGGATTGGTTCGGCCTGTTCAAGTCGTTCCACCGCGCCCTGATCGCTGATGCATCCGGCATGCCCGAAAAGGCCGAGGCGATCTACGCCGCGACCATGCAGGATACCGCCGCCGGTGGTGCCGCTCCCGAAACCTGGATGCGCAACGCCCAGGCCTACGCCTCGTTCCTGGCCCGCAAGGGCGACAAGACCAAGGCGCTGTCGGTGCTCGATCAGGCCGAGGCGTTTTCGCCTGGCAAGCTGGAAATCGTCGCCTTGCGCGACCGAATTGCAAAAGGCGACAAGATTGCGCCCCTGGTGGCCGGCCCATCCGATGGCGCCTCCGAAATCCTGCTCGACCTCGCCACCGCGCTCAACCGTGGCGGCGGCGAGCCCTTCGTGCGCCTCTATCTGCAATATGCGCTTGCTTTGAAGCCTGATAGCGACGCTGCCCTTGTGCAACTCGCTGCCGTGTCCGAGCAATTGAAGGACGGCGAAGGCGCCATCGCGCTCTATCGCCGGATCCCCGCCGGTTCGCCGCTGAAGGAGCTTTCGGACCTGCAGCTCGGCCTCAACCTTGCCGATCTCGACCGTCACGAAGAAGCGATCGCTCATCTGAAGGCTTTCGTCGACGCCCATCCCAATGACATGCGCGCCTATCTGGCGCTCGGTGGCGTCTATTCCTCGAAGGAGGATTTCCGTTCGGCCGCCACACTCTACGACAAGGCTGTCGAGGCGCTGAAGACGCCGACCGCAGCCAACTGGAACATCTTCTACCAGCGCGGCATCGCCTATGAGCGCCTGAAGGAATGGCCCAAGGCCGAGCCGAACTTCCGCAAGGCGCTGGAACTGTTCCCCGACCAGCCGCAGGTGCTGAATTATCTCGGCTATTCCTGGGTCGACATGAACATGAATCTCAAGGAAGGGCTGGCGATGATTCAAAAGGCCGTCGACCTCAGGCCGAGCGACGGTTACATCGTCGATTCGCTGGGTTGGGCCTATTTCCGCCTCGGCAGGTTCGATGACGCGGTGCGCGAAATGGAACGCGCCGTGTCGCTGAAGCCGGAAGATCCGGTTCTCAACGACCACCTGGGCGATGCCTACTGGCGCGTCGGCCGCAAGCTGGAAGCCACCTTCCAGTGGAATCAGGCTCGCGACCTGAAGCCGGATCCCGATGTGCTGGCCAACTTGCAGCAGAAGCTGATGAAGGGCCTGCCGCCGATCGAATCCAACACGGCGCAGGAGACCCCGAAGGTCAAGCCGGAGCCGGTGCCCGCCCCGAAGGGATGAAGTCAGCCATTTGAATTCAACGCAAACGGGGCTCTTTTCAGGGTCCCGTTTTCGTTTGAACCGCGTATCCGGCTGGCTGCCTCAGAAGAGCTTGCGATAGACGACAAAGCCGGAGTGTTCGGCGACCTTGTCGTAAAGCTTCATTGCCGTGTGATTGGTCTCATGCGTCAGCCAGTATACCCGGCCTGAACCGGCTGCCCGGGCGCGCTCGTAGACGCCCTCGATCAGCGCCCGTCCGATGCCTTTGCCACGCGATGCCTGCGTGGTGAAAAGGTCCTGCAGATAACAATTCGGCGCGATCGCCGTTGTGCTGCGATGGAAGAGATAATGCACGAGGCCGAAAAGCCGTCCCTCGCTTTCGGCCACCAGCGCGTGGACCGGCTCATAGGCATCGAAGAAACGCGACCATGTCATCTGGGTAATCTCACCCGGCAGGGCCGTTTCGCCCGAGCGGCCATAAAATGCATTGTAGCCGTCCCACAGCGGCAGCCATTGCTCGAAATCCTGTCGCGCAACGGGGCGGATGACGATCGGGCTGGGCATGGCTGGAACCTGTTGTCGTTGCTGCACAGGCGAACAGAGCGCAGGCCCGAGAGATGGGCAATGGGCCAGCCCCTGCAAAGCTCTCAACATTGTCCATAATGTCGGCGCGACCGCATCGGCGTGCTTTGCTTGACGCTTCGCCGCCGTGTCTCTAGGACGTGCCGGCAAGCTAGCCTGTGCTGTCGAGGCCACCCGTGACAATTGAAATCCCCGCCCATATGCATCCCAGCCGCTCGTTCCAGGGGCTGATCCTGACCTTGCACAACTATTGGGCGGCCTATGGCTGCGTCATCCTGCAACCCTACGACATGGAAGTCGGCGCCGGCACTTTTCATCCGGCAACGACGCTGCGCGCGCTCGGCCCGAAACGCTGGAACGCTGCCTATGTCCAGCCCTCGCGCCGCCCCAAGGACGGGCGTTATGGCGAGAACCCGAACCGGCTGCAGCATTATTACCAGTACCAGGTGATCCTGAAGCCGAACCCGCCCAACTTGCAGGAACTCTATCTCGGCTCGCTGGCGGCGATCGGCGTCGATCCGCTGCTGCACGACATCCGCTTCGTCGAGGATGATTGGGAAAGCCCGACGCTGGGCGCCTGGGGTCTCGGCTGGGAATGCTGGTGCGACGGCATGGAAGTCTCGCAGTTCACCTATTTCCAGCAGGTCTGCGGTATCGAATGCGCGCCGGTGGCCGGCGAACTCACCTACGGGCTGGAGCGGCTGGCCATGTATGTGCAGGGCGTCGACAATGTCTACGACCTCAACTTCAACGGCCGGGAAGGCGCCGACAAAGTCACCTATGGCGATGTCTTCCTGCAGGCCGAGCAGGAATATTCGCGCCACAATTTCGAACACGCCAACACGGCGATGCTTCTGCGCCACTTCGAGGACGCCGAGACCGAATGCAAGGCGCTGCTCGATGCCGGCGCGCCGGCATCGAACGACAATCTGCCGATGCACCGCATGGTTTTCCCGGCCTATGATCAGTGCATCAAGGCCAGCCATGTCTTCAACCTGCTTGACGCGCGCGGCGTGATTTCGGTCACGGAACGACAGAGCTACATCCTGCGGGTGCGCAATCTGGCGAAGGCCTGCGGTGAGGCGTTTTTGAAGACGCAGGCGGGTGGCCTGGCGGCCTGAGTCTCAGGCCCGCTTCGTCATCTCGAAGGAAACTTTGATCGGCAATATGTTCTGGCTGCTGGCACCGTCGATTGTGCGCAATGCCTGTCGAACGCCCGGCATCGAGAAGGCACCGTGAGCCTGCGCGGTGAAGCAGGCGCCGAGTGCGAGGATCTGCAGAAGTCTGGATGCCGTTTTCATGGTCGTTGAGCCAAATGTTCCCTGCCTGAGCGTGGGTCGCTTCAGCGCTGCGTTCGGTTCATGGAAATCTTTGATCCAAGGACGGGTGGCGCGGTCTCGTCCCGGCAGGGCGGCCAAAATTTCTGGAAACGGGCGCAAATCGGCGATCCCCGTGCGGAAAGGGTGACAGCGGCCAGCCGAGTTGCTATGCCCCCGCCCGGACCATTTTGCCGCGTGAGCCCCATCCATGCCTGACCTGCTTCTAGAACTCCGCTCGGAAGAGATTCCCGCCCGCATGCAGCGCAAGGCGGCTGGCGATCTCAGGAAGATGCTGACTGACGGCCTGGTCGAGGCGGGGCTGACCTATGAGGCGGCGCGCGAGTACTGGACGCCGCGGCGGCTGACCCTCGACATCAGGGGTCTCACCGCGCGCTCGAAGGATATAAACGAAGAGATCAAGGGGCCTTCGACATCGGCGCCCGAACAGGCGGTCCAGGGCTTCCTGCGCAAGGCCGGACTTTCCTCGATCGCCGAGGCGCATGTCCATTCCGATCCGAAGAAGGGCGATTTTTATGTCGCCCACATTTCGAAGCCGGGCAGGGCGGCCGAACAGATCATCGCGGACCTGGTGCCTGATATCATCCGCAATTTCCCGTGGCCGAAATCGATGCGCTGGGGGCCGGCCTCGGCCAAGCCCGGTTCATTGCGCTGGGTGCGCCCGCTGCAATCGATCCTGTGCACCTTCGGCCCGGAGACCGAGGAGCCTGTCGTGGTCGATTTCGAGATCGACGGCATCCGCTCCGGCAACATCACCTATGGCCACCGTTTTCATGCGCCTGATGCGATCACGGTGCGCCGCTTCGACGACTATGTTTCCAAACTGGAAGCGGCCAAGGTCGTGCTCGATGCCGACCGCCGCAAGGAGATCATCCTTGCCGATGCCCGCAATCTCGCCTTCGCCAACGGGCTTGATCTGGTCGAGGACGAAGGGTTGCTGGAGGAGGTGTCCGGACTGGTCGAATGGCCTGTCGTGCTGATGGGCGAGTTCGAGGAGGCATTCCTCGCCATTCCAGCCGAGGTGATACGACTGACCATCCGCGCCAACCAGAAGTGCTTTGTGACGCGGCCGCAGGGTGTCGACGACGCGCTTTCCAATCGCTTCATTCTAACCGCCAACATCGAAGCCAGGGATGGCGGCAAGGAGATCGCCCACGGCAACGGCAAGGTGGTGCGCGCCCGCCTGTCCGACGCGCTTTATTTCTGGACGACCGACCAGGGCGATTTGCCTGACCTGGCTGAGCTCGAGGCATCGGCGGAAAAATTCGGGCTTGATCTCAAGAAGCCGCTCGACCAGCGCATGGCCCGCCTCGACCATCTCGGCGTGACTTTCCACGCCAAGCTCGGCACGCAGGGCGAACGGGTGGAGCGGATCAAGCGATTGGCGGAAGAACTGGCTCCGATCGTCGGCGCCGATCCCGCGTTGGTCGGCCGCGCCGCTGTCCTGGCCAAGGCCGACCTCACCACCGAAGTCGTCGGCGAGTTCCCGGAACTGCAAGGCGCCATGGGCCGCAAATATGCGCTGCTTCAGGGCGAGCACTCGTCCGTGGCCGCAGCCATCGAAGAGCACTACAAGCCGCAAGGTCCGTCCGATTATGTACCGGGCGATCCGGTTTCGATCACAGTGGCGCTTGCCGATAAGCTCGACATGCTGGTCGGTTTCTGGGCAATCGACGAAAAGCCGACTGGGTCGAAGGATCCCTATGCGCTGCGTAGAGCGGCGCTGGGTGTGGTTAGAATATTGGTCGAGAATGATATTCGACTGGCGCTGGCAGCCATCGTCGGGAAAGCGTCTGACCTTCTGTCCTTCTTCCACGACCGCCTGAAAGTCTACCTCCGCGATCAGGGCGCCCGGCACGATCTCATCGATGCCGTCATCACGCCGCAGTCCGACGACCTCTTGCAGATCGTGCGCCGCGTCGAGGCGCTCGGCTCCTTCCTCGACACCGAGGACGGCAAGAACCTGCTCGCCGGCACCAAGCGCGCGGCCAACATTCTGGCTGCCGAGGAGAAAAAGAAAACGGCGGTCGCCGAAACCGTTGAGCCGGCGCTGTTTCGCGCGGATACCGAGAAATCGCTGTTTGCGGCGGTGAACCAGGCTGAGAAGCAAGCCGGCGAAGCGATTCAAAACGATGATTTTTCCGGCGCCTTGCTGGCGCTTAGCGTGTTGCGCGAGCCGGTTGATTCATTCTTTGAGCATGTTCTTGTAAACGATGAGGATCAGGCGGTGCGTGCCAACCGCCTGGCGCTGCTCGCCCGCATCCGCACGGCCACCGGTCAGGTCGCGGATTTCTCCAGGATCGCAGGTTAAGGCGAAGAAAATATTCTCTGCTACCGGCCGTTCGAGCCGGCTTACAGTCATATGGCGATGATCTCTCCGTGGCAAAAGGGACATGTTCCCCAACCCCACGGAGACTTCCATGAATTCCGATCACGAAATCGAAGTGACAGAAGAAACTCCCGCCGAGGCGCTTGAATCCGCTTCCGAAACTATTCTCGATCATGCCGCCGCCGCAGCGATCGAAGCCGCTGACCTGTCTGATGACGACGAAGACGGCGACGATGAAGAAGGCGAAGAGTCCACCGAAGCTGCCACGCTCTCGGATGACGACGAAGATGAAGACGAGGACGAAGACGACGCCGAGGACAGCGTGAAGGCTGAAGGCGACGAGTCCGAAGAAGAAGACGACGACGACAAGGAAGAAGCGGCCTGATCTTTTCAGCCGCCGAGTCTATCGATGGCAAGGCGGCGCCGAGGCGCCGCCTTTTCCTATCAGCCGTCCCCGAAGCCGACTGTCAGCCGCCCCGGCGACGGCCCGTCAGTTCTCGAGAATGCTGACGCGCACGCTGTTTTCGTAGACGTCGACCTGGATCAGCGGTTCGCCATTGACGATGGCGCGCTTGGTCGAGGAACTCATCGCGCCGCCGCGTTCCAGCATGCGCTGCAGGTCGGCGCGCTGGTCGTTGGTCCTGAACCAGCCATCAGCCTCGTCGTCGCTGTCACGGCGGTGGAATTTGTGCCAGTTGGCGCGGTCCTGCCGCACCATCTGCGCGGCATTGTCCAGCGCATAGCCGTCACTCGCCTGATGGTCGCGATCGGAAATGCGCGCGACATAGGATCCCAGCATGTCGTCGGCATGAGCCGCGACGACGCCAAGCAGTGACGCCAGCAATAGGCCTGCTCCGGTCACGATTCCAGATTTTCTCATGCTTTCCCCCTTTACCCCTTAGCGATGAAATCCCGTCTGCCAGAACCGCCTGACGAAATACAGGCGATGGCGTCTGGCGGCTGAAATAAGCCGAAACCGAGTTTGTTTGGCAATCGTGCGCCGGGCGCCAGATCGCCGTCAAGTCACGCCTTCGATGTCGGCTGTCTTTGAGGCGGGGCTACTTGGTGTAGCCGTTGGGAGGCATGCGCTGCCCTGCTGCCGGGGCCGGAGCGCTCGGCGGGGCGGGTTGGTTCTCGGCGTTTCCTGAGGGGGCAGCGGAAGCGGTGGCCGTTGCCGGCGCGGTGCCAGCGGCCGGCGCGGCACCGGTCGCTGGTGCAGCGGTTGGCGCGGGTGCCGGGAAATCGGGACCGGTAACGCCGCCACGGATGACCATCGGGCCTGGCTGGAAGCCGTGTCCGGTCGCGGGCTTGTCCGGGATCGCCGCTACCTTTTCATCGGTGACGTCGGGCGGCGCTTCCCCTACTGCCATCACCGACCGCGCATCGCTGGTGTTGACCGCATCGACGGTTCCAGGCTGGTTGGGAGCGCCGATCCTGACGATCGACGGTGTGGAGGATGGCGTGCCTGGAAAAACCAGGGATGATGCCTGGGCTTCGCCGGCCGCAACAGCAAGAATGATACCCAGCAGGATACGCGCAGACACCGATATCGCCCCTTTGCCCAGAAGCTGTTCGATAGCAGGCCGGAATTGATGCCGGCTTTCGTGGAAACATAGCATTTTAGGGATTGATAAATCGCCAATGCTCCTGCTCGCCAACAAACGGTTACCCAACAGCCGACTTGCCCAATGGCCGCCATCGTACTACGCACCCCGCATCTGTGAGGTGACGAGAGTGGCTGAAATACTTGGCTCGGGCGAGGCGCTGGAGCGGGCGCTGGCGCTGCTCAGGGAGGGCGATGTCGTCGCCATCCCGACGGAAACCGTCTACGGGCTGGCCGGCGACGCGACCAACGGCATCGGCGTCGCGCGCATCTTCGAAGCCAAGGGGCGGCCGCGCTTCAACCCGCTGATCGCCCATGTCGCCGACATGGCGATGGCCGAGCGCCTCGCGCTGTTCGATCCGCTGTCGAAGAAACTCGCGCGCGCGTTCTGGCCCGGTCCGCTGACGCTGGTGCTGCCGCAACGGCCCGGCAACGGCATCCATCCGCTGGTCACCGCCGGGCTCGATACAATCGCCTTGCGCATGCCGAGGGGCTTTGGCGGCGATCTGATCGCCAGGCTCGGCCGCCCGCTTGCCGCGCCCAGCGCCAATTCATCCGGCAGGATCAGCGCAACGACCGCGCAAGCGGTGGCAGCCGATCTCGGTGCGCGGATAAAGCTGGTGGTCGATGGCGGCGCGACCCCGGTCGGGCTGGAATCGACGATTCTCAAGGCCGAGGGGGAAAGAATGCGGCTGCTGAGGCCCGGCGGCATCGCCGCCGAGGAGATCGAGGCGGCCATCGGCATAGAATTGTTGCGCGGCGGCACCGCCAGTATCGAGGCGCCGGGCATGCTTGCCTCGCACTATGCGCCAGGTGCCGCGATGCGGCTCAATGCCGGCACGGTCGGCGAGGGCGAGGCTTTGCTCGGCTTCGGCAGCCAACGGGCGGACGGCTGGCGCCGCGCCGAAGCCTTCCTCAATTTGTCCGAAACCGGGGACCTGCGCGAAGCGGCGAGCAATCTGTTCGCCTATATGCAGGCACTCGACCGCAGCGGCGCGCGCACCATCGCCGTCGAGCCTATTCCCTGCGACGGGCTCGGCGAAGCGATCAACGATCGGCTGTCGCGTGCAGCCGCCCCTCGTGACATCACGCAACCCGCAACATAGTTTCCCCCATGATCGAAATCACAAAGACACTCGATCCCGCCCTCATCGATCGCTTCACGGCGATCGTCGGCGACAAATATGCACTGCGTGATCAGCAGGACATCGCGCCCTACCTCATTGAGCGACGTGGGCTTTGGCACGGCGCGACGTCGCTGGTGCTGCGGCCGGGCAGCGTCGACGAGGTCAGCCGGATCATGCGGCTGGCGACCGAGACGGGAACGCCGATCGTGCCGCAAAGCGGCAACACCGGGCTGGTCGGCGCGCAGGTGCCGGACAGGTCCGGGCGCGAAATCGTCCTGTCGCTGTCGCGGCTGAACCGCATCCGCGAGATCGATGTGCAGTCCAACACCGTAACAGTAGAAGCCGGTGTCATCCTGCAGACGCTGCAGGAGGCAGCCGACGCCGCCGACCGGCTGTTCCCGCTGTCGCTGGCCGCGCAAGGCTCCTGCCAGATCGGGGGCAATCTTTCCTCCAATGCCGGCGGCACCGGCGTGCTTGCCTACGGCAATGCGCGTGAACTTTGCCTCGGTGTCGAGGTGGTGCTGCCGACCGGCGAGGTGTTCGACGACCTGCGCAAGCTGAAGAAGGACAACACCGGCTACGATCTGAAAAACCTGTTCGTCGGGGCCGAAGGCACGCTCGGCGTCATCACCGCCGCCGTGCTGAAACTGTTCCCGAAACCGAAGGGGCGCGAAGTCGCCTTCGTCGGCCTGTCGTCGCCCGAGGCGGCACTTTCGCTGTTCGGCCTGGCCATGGACCGTGCCGGGGCAGCACTCACCGCTTTCGAACTGATCGGCAGGCGGCCATATGATTTCACCCTGGCGCATGCCCAGGGTGTGGTGCGGCCGCTGATCGAGGACTGGCCGTGGTACGTGCTGATGCAGATTTCATCAGGCCGTTCGTCGGAAGATTCGAGAGCGTTGATCGAGGATGTGCTGTCGGCTGGCCTCGAACAGGAATTCGTCGGCGACGCCGTCATTGCCGCGAGTCTCGCGCAGGGCGATGCCTTCTGGAATTTCCGTGAGTTGCTGCCCGAGGCGCAGAAACCGGAGGGCGCCTCGATCAAGCACGACATTTCGGTGCCTATTGCCTCGATCCCGCGTTTCATCGAAGAAGCCGCCGGCGCGGTGGCGTCGGTGAGCGCCGGCGCGCGCGTGGTCTGCTTCGGCCATATGGGCGACGGCAATCTCCACTACAACATTTCCCGGCCCGTCGACGGCGACGATGAGGCGTTCCTCGCTCTCTATCACCCCATGAACAAGGCGGTGCACGATGTGGTGCGCAGCCTGCACGGTTCGATCTCGGCCGAGCATGGCATCGGCCAGTTGAAGCGCGACGAGCTGATCGCCACCGCGCCGCCGATGGCGATCGATCTGATGCGAAGGGTGAAGGCCGCTTTCGATCCGGCCGGCATCATGAATCCGGGTAAGGTTATCTGATCCTTTCGACATCTTGTGGCTGGTGGGATTCCGATAACCATCCCTGAGATCAGCAAAATTTAACCGACTTTCTTAAGCGGGGCGGTAAGGAGCCCGCGCTACTGTCTCCATACAAACGAGGCTGGAAAAACCGGCCCGGAGAGAACCGGACACCGGCTCTCAGGAGACAGACAGGAAGGCCACTCTATGAACACCGGACTGAAGCCAGTCTGGGCGGGACGCAACATGCGTCTCGACCCATTCCGCCTGCCGCAAGTGGTGAGCTACGCGACTCGCGACGACTACGGCGATGTAACCTTCACCATCGACCAGCGCGGCGCCGTGATCCGCCGCTTGCTCGAGATGAGCGGCCTGCCCGCGATCATCGTTCTGCCCTCCAATGCGTTCCGCGGCGTTGCCGCCCGCGCCATGGAGGATCCGGACGGCAATGTCACGGTGACCCTGGAACTCCTGCACAACGACCCGATGCTGTCGGTGCCGCTGCTGGTGGCCGACGATCTCGACGATGTCGCCGCCGACTGGCGCGCCTGGGCCGACGCTTACCGCCTGCCGATGCTGCTCATCGAATCGGACGGCGTTGCCCGCACCCTGGAAGAATCACTCGGCGCCGCCATCAAGACGCTGCCGCCGCAGGATCGGCGCAAGGGGCGGATTTCGAACACGCGCCGCCCGCGTTTCCTCGCTCGCCGCAGAGCTGGCGACCTCGGTCTCAGGCTGGTCATCGACGGCCAGGAGATTATTTCGCGGGAGTAGGAAGGTTCTTCCTTCTCCCCCTGTGGGAGAAGGTGGCCGAGCGAAGCTCGGTCGGATGAGGGGTGTTCCAGCTTGGCAATGCCGGCGTTCCGTCACGCACCCCTCAACCGTCTTGGCGCTGCGCGCCAATCCACCTTCTCCCACAAGGGGAGAAGGAAGAAGCGCCGCTAAACCAGCGGCTTCAGAGCCACCCACACAGCGCCGCCGATCAGGCCGAGGAAGATCAGCCAGCCGACCTGGTTGTTCGACCTGAACAGGCGCAGGCATTGGTCCGGATTGTCGATGTCCAACACGGCGATCTGCCGCGCCATATGAGCGCCGGCGGCGATCAGCCCGGCCAGCGCCACCACCGGCGCCTGCGCCGACGCGAAGGCGATGGCGAAGCAGATCAGCGCGCCGCCATAAAGTCCGGCCAGCCAGGCCTTGGTGTTGTCGCCGAACAGGCGTGCCGTCGAGCGCACGCCGACAATGGCGTCATCTTCCTTGTCCTGGTGCGCGTAGATCGTGTCGTAGCCGATCACCCACAGGATCGAGCCGATATAGAGCATGACAGCAGGCCCATCGAGATCGCCGAACTCGACCGCCCATCCCATCAGCGCGCCCCAGGAAAACGCAAGGCCGAGCACCAGTTGCGGCCAGTTGGTTATCCGCTTCATGAACGGATATATGGCGATGACCGCCAGTGAGCAGATGCCGAGCAGGACGGCAAAGCTGTTGAACTGGATGAGCACGACGAGGCCGACCAGGGCCTGCAGGACGAGAAACAGCCATGCCCGCCGGCGCGTCGCCTTGCCTGACGGCAGCGGTCGCGAGCGCGTGCGCTCCACCTGGTTGTCGATGTCCTCGTCGACGAGGTCGTTGTAGGTGCAGCCGGCGCCGCGCATGGCGATGGCCCCGACCAGGAAAAGCACGAGATACAAAGGCGCCGGCAGCAGTGAGAGCAGCGGGTCGCCGGGACGCGGATAGGCGCTTGCCGCCAAGGCCGCCGACCACCAGCACGGCCACAGCAGCAGTTGCCAGCCTATCGGCCTGTCCCACCGCGCAAGCTGCGCATAGGGCCATATCGAGCGCGGCAGCACGCGGTAGACCCAATGGCCGTTCGGCGCATCGGCGACACGGCCCTGGGCCGCTTTCGACTGGATGGTTTCCATGCCCATGGAGTGGCAGCAGCGGCGGAAACCGTCAAGCGGCAAGCGGAGACGCGGCGCCCGTCAGCCTTTCACGAGGCAAAGATGTCGCGGGTGGCGAACCAGTCCTTGGCCACCTCGACGAAGGCCAGCGCTGCATTCGACACACGCTGATGCGTGTCATAGGTAAGCAGGATCCGCTGCATGGGCAGCGGATCCGACAGCGGCTTGCAGATGAGCGGCAGCCCGTCATAGCTGCGGTCGCCATGCGGGCGGGTGTAGCTGACCGCAACGCCGAAGCCGTTGGCGACCATGCTCCGTTGCAGTTCGAACGAGCTTGTCGTCATGTCGGCCACAGGCGAAAGGCCGCGGCTGCGGAACAGGTCGAGCATATGCTGCCAGCTGTGCGGCTGGTCGGTGGTGATCAGCGGATAGGCGGCCAGATCGGCAAGGCTGACCGACGGGCGATCCGCCAGGGCATGGCCTGCCGGCAACAGCGCGTGCGGGCGAAGTTCACGCAGCAGGATGCGGGCGAAATGCGTCGGCAGGCTGAGATCATAAGTCAGGCCGAGATCGATGGCCGCGTCACCCAGCCGTCGACCCAGCGTCTCGAACGTCTCGTCGCGAACGACGATCTTGACGGCCGGATAGCGTTCGGAGAAGGCGCGGATCAAAGCCGGCGCGAAGAAAGGCGCCAGATCCTCGAAGCATCCCAACACCAACTCGCCGCTGACAGCCGATTTGCTTGAACCCAGGCCGATGAGTTCCTCCGTTTCGGTGAGAACCTGCCTTGCCTTGGCCACGACGGCGCGGCCGAACGATGTCGGCGACACGCCGCTTCCCCGCTGGCGGACGAACAGTTTCTGGCCGAAATTCTTTTCGACCGCGTCGATGGCCACCGAGATCGACGGCTGAGAGACGTTCAGCATCTTTGCCGCGCCGGTGACGCTGCCGTGACGCGCCACGGCAACCAGATAGCGTAGCTGCGTGAGAGTCACACTCATAGAGGCACTCTATATGTCAGATCGAAAGTTATTATTTTACCGAATGAATAGATATTGCGATAGTGGCTTTATTCCAAGAGGAGAACGCCATGGCTTCCCGGACTGCCACCCTCGACGCCACCAGGATCGGCGCGTCCACGATTGCCGACTATCAGCGTGACGGCGCTGTTTGCATTCGCGGCGCCTTCAAGGGCTGGGTCGACACGATTGCCGCAGGCATCGAACGCAACATGCAGAACCGCAGCGCCACCGCATCCGACATAGCCAACGGTCGCGGTAGTTTCTTCGATGACTACTGCAACTGGGAGCGCATCCCCGAATTCGTCAGCCTGGTACGGGACTCACCCGCCGCCGAACTTGCGGCGGCGGTGATGCAATCGCGCACCGCGCAGTTCTTCCATGATCATGTGCTGGTGAAGGAACCCGGCACGCAGAAGCCGACGCCCTGGCATCAGGACATCCCCTACTATTTCGTCGATGGCCAACAGACGGTGAGCTTCTGGATACCCATCGACCCGGTGAAGGAGGCGACGCTGCGGCTGATCGCCGGCTCGCACAAATGGGACAAGATGATCCTGCCGGTGCGCTGGCTCGACGATAGCAATTTCTATGCCGGCGAGGGCGACTATCTGCCGGTGCCGGATCCCGACAAGGACCCTTCGATGAAGGTGCTCGAATGGGAAATGGAGCCGGGCGACGCCATCCTGTTCGACTTCAGGACCGCGCATGGCGCGCGTGGCAATATGACCGCGGCGCGGCGCCGGGCGCTGTCGCTGCGCTGGGTCGGTGACGATGCGCGCTATGTCGAGCGGCCGGGCCGTACCTCGCCGCCCTATTACGGCCATGGCATGCAGCCGGGCGAGAGGCTGCGCGAGGACTGGTTTCCGGTGGTTTTCTCCGCCTAGCGAATCGCCAGAAAATTGGCGGCGGGGATAACGTTCCCGTGCGCAATTGCGATCTAAACACCCTGATGCCTTGACCCGTCGCCCGGAGAGCAATAGCGGGTCTCCAAGAGACTGTTTCGAAATTCGCTCTGGCGAGTCATATGGTGGTGGTTTCGAGAACCGTAGCGGAGCGGACATTTGGTCCGTGAGCTCAGTTCTACTGCACGCAGTAGAACGGGAAGCGCAGAAAACGCCATCAGATGGCCGCCAGAGCAGAATTTCGGCATCAAGAGGTGGCCATGAACGTTCTTCTTCTGGGCTCCGGCGGCCGCGAACATGCGCTCGCCTGGAAGATCGCCGCGTCGCCGCTGCTGACGAAGCTTTATGCCGCCCCCGGCAATCCGGGCATTGGCGGCGAGGCCGAACTGGTCAAGCTCGACATCGCCGATCACGCCGCGGTCACCGCATTCTGCCGGGAGAAAAAAATCGACCTCGTCGTGGTCGGTCCGGAAGGCCCGCTGGTCGCCGGCATTGCCGACGATCTGCGCGCCGAAAATATCCGCGTCTTCGGTCCCTCCAAGGCAGCGGCACGGCTGGAAGGCTCGAAAGGTTTCACCAAGGACCTCTGCGCCCGCTACAACATCCCCACCGCCGCCTATGGCCGTTTCAGTGACCTGGCCTCGGCCAAAGCCTATGTCGAAAAGACCGGGGCGCCGATCGTCATCAAGGCCGACGGGCTCGCTGCCGGCAAGGGCGTCACCGTCGCCATGACGCTCAGTGAAGCACAGGCAGCACTCGATGCCTGCTTCGATGGTTCCTTCGGCGCCGCCGGCGCGGAAGTTGTGGTCGAGGAATTCATGACCGGCGAGGAGGCGAGCTTCTTCTGCCTCTGCGACGGTACCACCGCACTGCCCTTCGGCACCGCGCAGGATCACAAGCGCGTCGGCGACGGCGACACCGGTCCGAACACTGGCGGCATGGGGGCCTATTCGCCGGCACCGGTGATGACGCCGGAACTGGTCGAGCGCACCATGCGTGAGATCATCGAGCCGACCATGCGCGGCATGGCCGAACTGGGCGCGCCTTTTTCCGGCGTGCTGTTTGCCGGGCTGATGATCACCGACAAAGGGCCAAGACTGATCGAATACAACACCCGCTTCGGCGATCCGGAATGCCAGGTGCTGATGATGCGGCTGAAGGACGATCTGCTGGTTCTGCTCAATGCGGCAGTTGATGGCCAACTTGCCCACACCTCGGTGCGCTGGCGCGACGAGGCGGCACTGACCGTCGTGATGGCGGCGAGAGGCTATCCCGGCACGCCGGAAAAGGGCTCGGTCATCCGCGGCGTCGAAGACGCGGCAAGCGACGGCGTCCAGGTGTTCCATGCCGGCACCGCCATCAATGGCGGCGCGCTGGTTGCCAATGGCGGCCGCGTCCTCAACGTGACGGCATCAGGCGCCACGGTCGGCGAGGCGCAGAAACGAGCCTATGCCGCGCTCGACCGCATCGACTGGCCGGACGGTTTCTGCCGCCGCGATATCGGCTGGCAGGCGGTGGCGCGCGAACAGGGAAACTGAAGTCCGCGTTGGCTTACCGCTGGCCGCGATCGAGTTCGGTGGAAGCGGTGCTGAGCGGATCGGCAGCGGCAAAGGCAGCGTCGAGTTGTGCGGGCGAACGCCGCTCGGTCCGCTTCCAGGCGACATATTGTACAATGCCGAAACTCAGTCTCCGGGGCACCGTCTTCACGACCGGCATGCGGAAGCCGTCGCGGAAACGGGACCAGCGTGTCCCCAACGCTGCGACCATGTCCTCGAAAGTCGGCGGCGCGGCCACAGACGCATAGGTGATGGTGACATTGCCGGCGAGGCCGGCCTCGCGTGAAACCGGTAGCGGTATGGAGGCGAGATAGTCCGGCGGCACGTCGATAAGCCCGCCGAACGGCCATTGCGCGCGCAGCGTTGCGGCGTCTGTCGGCGCGACATTGACGTCTATGTCGTTAGGCGTGCCGGCAACCCTGTAAGGGCAGCGGAAACGGCCGCAATTAGCTTGCGCCGAAAACTGCCACAGTGCGTAGCCTTGCCAGTTGCCCATCGGAAAATGCACGTCGATGTCGTTGGTGTAGCGGGCATACCAGAGCGGTAGCCGCGACAGGAGCCGGTATCGGTAGCTGTTGTCGGCAATGTACTGGGCGGTCTTGCCGTTGGTGTACAGCACCGGGAAACGGCCGATGCGCCGATGCACCTGGCGCACGAACTCCTCGGCGTCGTCGAGCGACATCCATTGCGAGGGATCATTGCCCTCAATGTCGAGAGCCATGAGATCGTCCGGCGCAGGCTCGGCGAAATCGAGGAAATTGTTGGCCTGCTCGACCGGATTGCCGGGGCGGGCAAGGTGATAGGCGCCCCATTTCAGGCCGAGTGCCTTGGCCACCACCCGGCGCGTCTGGAACAGTTCGCGCGTCACCGCATGGCGTTTCCACAGCGCCTTGCAAAGCTTCACCTCAATGTCGTTGCCCAGGCAGAAATAGGGCGGCGGCATGCCGTCGGAGGCCTTGTTGATGAAGCCGACGACCCGCTTGTCGGTGGCGAGTTGGGCCCAATCGATGGAATTGTATTCGTAGGCATCGACCACCAAACCGCGGTCGGCGTTCTTCCAGGGCTCGGAAAAATCCGAAGCCTTTGCCGCCGTGGACAGCGCCATCGTCGCCGCCAAGGCGAGAAGCGCCAGCGCATGTCGGCCAAAAGTGTGCAGCGGTTTTGGGGCAACGACATGCGGAGGAAACAATGGCTTGAAGGGCGTCGGCACGACACTCTTCAAGCGGCGAAGGAGACGCGCCGTCCTTTTCAAAACAGGGAATCCCCGTTGATCAAAGACAAATCCTGAACGGCTATGGTTAAGGAAGTACTTTCGGGGCTGACTTCAGAAAAGCTGGCGACGCATCAGCTGCTAGAATTCAAACGGGTCCGGAGCCGGCTCTTGCCGCAGCGTGCCCTCGGCGGCGCGTTTGCGGTGGTGGGCGAGTGAGCATTGCGGCGAGCATAATATGCCGCGATCCGACCAGTAGGCGGCCCCGTGGTCCAGTCTGCCGCCATGGTAGCAGAACCCCTCCGCTCGATAGGGCAGGCCGCATTCGATGCAGCGATAGGCGTCGGGTCTGGCAAGCATGGGCGGTTCCGGTTGGCTGGTTCTGATCCGTCGCCGGTCGACTTGATCCGGCATGGATTGAACTTAATACGCGCCGCCGCGATTGCAAAATCCGCGTGACAAAATTTGACGTTTACGTAAAAAGAAGATGGGAGACCGCTGATACGGCGGGTGGTTTTGCAGCGGCACCGGCTCTAGGGTTGGGCGGGCCGATGCATCAGGAGGAGTGAGCGGCATGTATAGGGCACCGGTCGAGGATATCGCCTTCACGCTCAAGCATGTCGCCGGCATGAAATCGGCGCTCGATGCCGGCAGGTTCGGCGATCTCGGCGATGACCTGGTCGATGCCGTTCTTGGCGAGGCCGGCCGCTTCGCCACTGAAGAGGTCGCACCGCTCTACACGATCGGCGATCGGCAAGGTGCCGTGCTGAAGGACGCTGCCGTCACCACACCACCCGGCTGGAAGGAACTCTATCGCCGCTGGATCGATGGCGGCTGGAACGCGCTCTCCGGGCCTGAGGAATATGGCGGCCAGGCGCTGCCGACCATGCTTGGCGTTGCCGCGCTCGAAATGTGGAACTCCGCCGCCATGGCCTTCGGCATCGGCCCGACGCTGACCATGGGTGCTGTCGAAGCGCTCGACAAACACGCCTCCACAGACCTCAAGGCAAAGTATCTCGAAAAGCTCGTCTCCGGCGAGTGGATGGGCACGATGAACCTGACCGAGCCGCAAGCCGGTTCGGACCTCGCCGCCTTGCGCGCCCGCGCGGAGCCGGTGGGTGACGGCAGCTACCGCATCTTCGGCCAGAAAATCTTCATCACCTATGGCGAGCACGACTTCACCGACAACATCATCCATCTGGTGCTGGCGCGGCTGCCCGATGCGCCGGCCGGCACGCGCGGCGTATCGCTGTTCCTGGTGCCGAAATTCCTGGTCGGCGACGATGGCGCGCTCGGCGCGCGCAACGATGTCTTCTGTTCCGGACTTGAACACAAGCTCGGCATCCATGCCTCGCCGACCTGCACCATGATCTATGGCGATGGTTTCCAGGGCGCCAAGCCCGGCGCCGTCGGCTGGCTGATCGGCGAGGAGAACAAGGGCCTCGCCTGCATGTTCACGATGATGAACAATGCGCGGCTTTGTGTCGGCATGCAGGGGGTAGCGGTCGCGGAAGCCGCAACGCAGAAGGCGATCGCCTATGCCAATGAACGCCGGCAGGGCAAGGCCGCGAGCTACACTGGCACGGGTATGGCGCCTATCGTCCATCACCCCGATGTCCAGCGTAACCTGCTGACCATGAAGGCGCTGACCCAGACCGCGCGCGCCATCAGCTATTCCTGTGCCCACGCCATCGACATGGCCCGTGTCTCCGCCGGTGACGAGGCGGCCCACTGGCGCGACCGCGCCAATCTGCTGACGCCGCTGGCAAAGGCGTTCTCGACCGATATCGGCGTCGAGGTTGCCTCACTCGGCCTCCAGGTTCATGGCGGCATGGGCTTCATCGAGGAGACGGGAGCGGCCGCCTTCTATCGTGATGCGCGCATCGCCCCGATCTACGAGGGCACCAACGGCATTCAGGCGATCGATCTGGTGATGCGCAAGCTGCCGCTCGGCGGCGGCGACCATGTGCATGGTTATATCGCCGAACTGGCTGATATGGCCGCAGCGGTGCGGACCTCGAACCTGCAGGGTTTCGGCCGCACCGCCGACGCTCTCGACGCGGCACTTGGCGATCTCAGCGAAGCGACCCGCTTCCTGCAGAAACTGGCGGCCGAAGGCCGGGCGGACGAGGCGCTGGCGGGCGCGACGCCCTATCTCAGGCTGATCTCGCTTGCCGCCGGCGGCGCCTATCTGGCGCGCGGCGCTCTTGCCGATCAAGGCCGTATTCCCCTTTGCCGCTTCTTCGCCGAAAACCTGCTCGGCGAGGTCAGCGCTTTGCGGGCGCGCGTCATCGATGGCGCCGAAAGCCTCGCCGCTGCCGGAAAAACGCTGATTTCCGCCTGACGTTCACAAGGAAAGAACCGTGACAGACCATATCCTCGTCGAGCGCCAGGGCGCCATCCAGATCATCCGCATGAACCGGCCGGACAAGAAGAACGCGCTGACGCGCGCCATGTATGCGAAAATGTCAAAAAGTCTGGCCGAAGGCGACGCCGACCCGGAGATCCGCGTCCATGTCTTTCTCGGCGTGCCCGGCGCCTTCTCCTCAGGCAACGACCTTGCCGATTTCATGGTCATCGCCACCGGCGGTGACGGCGGCACCGAAGTCTGGGACTTCCTGATGGCGCTGGCCAGGGTCGAAAAACCCATGGTCTCCGGCGTCGACGGCATCGCGGTCGGCATCGGCACGACGCTCAACCTGCATTGCGACCTGACCTTCGCCACGCCACGCACCGTGTTCAGGACACCTTTCGTCGACCTTGGCCTGGTGCCTGAGGCGGGATCGAGCCTCCTGGCGCCGCGCATCCTCGGGCAGCAAGGCGCTTTCGCGCTGCTCGGCCTCGGCGAGGGCTTTTCGGCTGAACGGGCGAAGGCCGCCGGCCTGATCTACGAGGTGGTCGAGGAAGCAGCACTGGAGGCCTCGGTGCTGGCGGCCGCCGGCCAGATCGCGGCCAAGCCGCCGCAGGCGTTGAAGATCGCGCGCGACCTGATGCGCGGCTCGCGCGACGACCTCGTCGCCCGCATCGGCGAGGAAAGCGAGCATTTTCGCGAGCGCCTGAAGTCCGATGAGGCGCGCGCCGCGCTCACCGCGTTCATGACGAGAAAGAAGGCCTGAGCCTCTTCTTCAGGGATAAAGCCTCGTCTTGTCCCAGGCGCCTTTCGCGTTGCGGCTGAAGACGAGCCGGTCGTGCAGGCGGAACGGCCTGTCGTGCCAGAACTCGATTGTCGTGGGCACGATTCGGAAGCCGGACCAGTGCTTTGGCCGCGGGATCTCGCCGATCGGGTAGCGTGCCGTGTATTCGGCCACTGCCTTCTCCAGCGCAAAGCGGCTTTCCAGCGGCCGCGATTGTTTCGAGGCCCATGCGCCGATGCGGCTGCCGCGCGGCCGTGTCGCATAGTAGGCGTCGGCTTCGGCGTCGCTGACGATCTCCACCGGTCCGCGAATGCGTACCTGGCGGCGCAGTGATTTCCAATGGAAACACATCGCCGCCTTCATGCTGCCAAGAATCTCCTGGCCCTTGGCGCTCTCGAAATTCGTGTAGAAGACAAACCCGCTTTCATCGAACCCCTTGAGCAAAACCATGCGCACATCCGGCATGCCGTCGGTATCGACGGTCGCCAGAGCCACGCCGTTGGGGTCGTTCGGCTCGCTTTTCGTGGCGTCGTCCAGCCATGCGGCAAACAGGCGAAACGGCTCGGCAGCCTCGGTAAAGTCACCGCTTGTTAACTCAGTGTCACTCATAGTTTTTCTCAAATTGTCACGAAGATTCTTACAAAGCCAAGATTCTTAACGAAGCAAGGGGGAGGCTGCCGATTGTCGCTTATCGCGCAAGCTTTTGACAGCAGGCAATGGAGCGTTATCGCTTCGGCCAGCGCGAAAGCCGCGATCGTGGCGGTCGCCTTGCCGCTTGCCGCTTGTGGCGCCGGCGGCTTCAGCCTGGAAAAAGCCGAAGTCGACCGCTCGATCCTGACCAGCAGCACATCGGCCTCGGCCGCGCCGGCCAGTCTGGATCGCGACTCCGACCAGACGACGATCGGCAATGCAGTCTCCTCGGCCGACATCGAGCAGCTCGGCGGGCAGGCCGTCCCATGGGCCAATGCCGGTACCGGCTCGCGCGGTTCCATCACCGATCTGGCGGAATTGAAGGACAACGGCCAGACCTGCCGCCGCTTCAAGGCCTCGCGCGAAAGCTTTGACGGCGTTGCCATGTTCGAAGGCGAACTGTGCCTGGCCAGCGCCGGCGGCTGGCGCATGCAGGACTTCAAGGCGCTCTGATTTTCCGCGTCTGATATGCGGCTCCAGCACTGGAATTTCTTCCTATGGGAGCGCATATAAGAGGCAACCAGAGACTCAACTCTTCTCCAGGGCAGTAAGCATGCGCGACCCCTATGAGGTGCTGGGCGTTGCCAGGAACGCATCGGCCAAAGACATAAAGTCGGCGTACCGGAAACTCGCCAAAAAGCATCATCCGGACCAGAATCCGAATGATCCAAAGGCGAAGGACCGTTTTGCCGCAGCCAACCAGGCCTACGAGATCGTCGGCGACGAAAAGAATCGCGCCGCTTTCGATCGCGGCGAGATCGACGCCGACGGCAAGCCGCGATTCCAGGGCTTTGAGGGCGCTGCCGGTGGCGGCGATCCGTTTGGCGGCTTTCGCCGGCAGCAAGGTCCGGGCGGCTCGCGGTTCGAGTTCCGCTCCGGTCGACCCGGTGGCGATCCGTTCGACGGCAACAGCGACATCTTCAGCCAGATTTTTGGCGACACTTTTTCCGGCGCGCGCGGTCCCGGCATGGGCGATCGCCGCCAGCAGGCGACCGCTGCCGATCTGAACGTGACGCTCGACGTCACCATCGAGGAAGCGGCGACCGCTGAAAAGGTGACGGCGATGTTCCCCGACGGCCGCAAGGTGGCGGTCAAGCTGCCGGCCTATGTCGAGGATGGCCAGACCATCCGCCTCAAGGGTCAAGGCGAGCAGGGGCCGGGCCAGCCAGGCGACGCGCTGGTCAAGATCCATCTGCGCCGGCATCCACGCTACCGCATCGAAGGCCGCGACCTGCACGCCGATCTGCCGGTGATGCTGGCGGATGCCGTGCTCGGCGCCAAGGTGCCTGTCGAGACGCCGACCGGCAGGCTCGCGGTCAACATTCCGGCCTGGTCGAGCTCCGACAAGGTCCTGCGGCTGAAGGGCAGAGGCCTGCCGGAAAAGGCCGGCGGTCACGGCGATCTCTACGCTCATGTGCGTATCATGCTGCCGGAAGGCGGTGATAGCGCACTCGAAGCGCTGTTGCGCAGCCAAAAAGGCTGATCGGCGGCTTTTGTCCCCTGAACTGTCCGTTTTGAGCGCTTGAAGGGGCTCTGTGCCTGTGCGATAGGGCAACCCACAAAGCTGAAATCTTGCGGAGAGCGCTCACATGGCGGGTGGACAGGGCCTAATGGCCGGCAAGCGCGGCCTCATTCTTGGCGTCGCCAACAATAGGTCGATCGCTTATGGCATCGCCAAGGCCTGCGTCGATCATGGCGCCGAGATAGCGCTGACCTATCAGGGCGAGGCGTTCAAGAAGCGTGTCGAGCCGCTGGCGGCGGAACTGGGCGCCTTTGTCGCCGGCCATTGCGACGTCACCGATCCGGCGAGCCTGGATGAGGTTTTCGCCAATGTCGCCAAACATTGGGGCAAGCTTGATTTCCTCGTCCACGCCATTGCCTTCTCCGACAAGGATGAGCTGACTGGCCGCTATGTCGAGACGTCACGCGACAATTTCCTGCGCACAATGGACATTTCGGTCTATTCCTTCACCACCATCGCCAAGCGCGCCGAGGCGCTGATGACCGATGGCGGCTCACTGCTGACGCTGACCTACTACGGCGCCGAAAAGGTGATGCCGCACTACAACGTCATGGGTGTCGCCAAGGCGGCGCTCGAGGCCAGCGTGCGCTACCTGGCGGTCGATCTCGGCGCCAAGAAGATCCGCGTCAACGCCATTTCGGCTGGCCCGATCAAGACCCTTGCCGCTTCCGGCATCGGCGATTTCCGCTACATCCTGAAGTGGAACGAGTACAATTCGCCGCTGAAGCAGACGGTGACGCAGGAGGAAGTCGGCGATTCCGGCGTCTATTTCCTGTCCGATCTGTCGCGCGGCGTCACCGGTGAAGTGCACCACGTCGATTCGGGCTACCACGTCGTCGGCATGAAGGCGGTCGACGCGCCTGATATTTCGACCGTCAAGGACTAACACCCCCGCCAACCGTCGTCCGTCCCGATCCCGCACCGGAAGACCTGATGTACCCGCTGGTTTATATCGCGCGCCACGGCCAGACCGCGTGGAACGCCGAAATGCGGCTTCAGGGGCAGGCTGACACCGATCTCAATGCTCTTGGCCGCGAACAGGCGACCGGCAACGGGCTTCGGCTAGCTGCGTTGGTTCCAGATCCCTGGGAATTCGACTTCGTCGCCAGTCCGATGAAACGGACGCGCGAAACGATGCAGCGTATTCGCGCCGCGATGAAGCTGGATCCGGATGCCTATCGAACCGATCCGCGCCTCGTCGAGGTCAATTTCGGCGATTGGCAGGGATTTACCTTTCCCGAGCTGGAGACGCGGTATCCCGGAGCAAGCGGGACGCGCGCTCTGGACAAGTGGAACTTCCAGCCGCCCGGCGAAGGCGCCGAGAGCTATCAGATGCTGCTCGAACGGGTGAGGCCATGCTTCGACGCGATCGAACGCCAGACGATATGCGTGACCCATGGCGGCGTCATGCGCACCTTGTTTCGTTTCGTTCTGGGATTGGCCGAGGACGAGGCAGCGAACCTGGAAATACCGCAGGATCGCCTGCTCAAGCTCGAAGGCAAGAGTCTGGAGTGGCTTTGATGCATGTCGCCCAAAAGTGGCCCCGGTTTTGGGAGAACGACATACATAAAACAAAGACCTAAAGCGGGTCGCCTGAAATCCGTTCAGACGCGACACGCTCTAGGCCATTTCGCAGGCGGCTCGGCGAAAGCTGAACCGCAAACGCTGCATTCAATTGAGGTTGGAAGCTCTAGTTGGCTGAGCTGTCCGGCAGTTCCATGTCGGTGATGACGTTTTCGCCATTGGTCACATCGTAGGCGATGACGATGTCCATGCCCGGCTTCAGCGCGTCGAGATCGGTCTCTGCGTTCAGCTTGTAGGACTTGCCGTCATCCAGCGTCAGCGTCGCCGTGTCCTTGTCGATCTTCTTGATCAGGCCTTCGGTCTGGCCGGCGAAAGCGGCGGTGGAAAGCAGCAGCGTGGCGGCAACGGCGCTAATCAGGGTACGCATAATCGTTCCTCTTTATCATTGCACCGGCATGGCGGCGGGCTGTTCAACAGCGGATGGAGCAGAGCAGAAACCAACCGAATGTGTCAAAACTAAATCCGCCAGATCACAGTTTGACCCCTGTGAAAAACGCCAATAGAACGCAATCTTCAGCCGGCTCCGATGCCGGGCAGGGTATTTCATGTCTCACAACACGTTCGGCCACCTTTTCCGCGTCACCACCTGGGGCGAAAGCCATGGCCCGTCGCTCGGCTGCGTGGTCGACGGCTGTCCGCCCGGCATCCGCTTTACGCGCGACGAGATCCAGGCCGAACTCGACAAGCGCCGTCCGGGACAGTCACGTTTCGTGACGCAGCGTCGCGAACCAGATGAAGTGAAGGTGCTGTCAGGTTTCATCCTCGACGAGGACGGCGAGACGATGATCACCACCGGCACGCCGGTGTCGATGCTGATCGAGAATGTCGACCAGCGTTCAAAGGATTATGGCGAGATCGCCCGCCAGTACCGGCCCGGCCATGCCGACTACACCTATGACGTCAAATACGGGGTGCGCGATTATCGTGGCGGCGGCCGCTCCTCGGCCCGCGAGACGGCAGCCAGAGTGGCGGCCGGTGCCTTGGCGCGCAAGGTGGTGCCCGGCGTGGTGGTGCGCGGTGCGCTGGTGTCGATGGGCGAGAAATCCATCGATCGCGCCAACTGGAACTGGAATTTCATCGGCGATGCGGAAAATCCGTTCTTCACCCCCGATCCGGCTTCCGTTCCTGTCTTCACGCAGTATCTCGACGGCATCCGCAACGCGGGCTCCTCGGTCGGTGCGGTGATCGAGATCGTCGCCGACGGCGTTCCACCGGGCCTCGGCGCGCCGATCTATGCCAAGCTCGACCAGGACATCGCCTCCGGCCTGATGTCGATCAACGCGGTCAAAGGCGTCGAGATCGGCAACGGCTTCGAGGCCGCCCGCATCACCGGCGAGCAGAATGCCGACGAGATGCGCATCGGCAATGACGGCAAGCCGGTGTTCCTGTCCAACAATGCCGGCGGCATCCTCGGCGGCATCTCGACCGGCCAGGCAATCGTCGCCCGTTTCGCCGTCAAGCCGACCTCGTCGATCCTGACCCCGCGAAAGTCGATCGATAAGGACGGCAAGGACGTCGAGATCATGACCAAGGGCCGCCACGATCCATGCGTCGGCATCCGCGCCGTGCCGATCGGCGAGGCAATGGTTGCCTGTGCGATCGCCGATCATTATCTGCGGCATCGGGGACAGACGGGGAGGGGAATAGGGGAATAGG
>NZ_RZRO01000078.1:0-30090 GCF_003997975.1 Mesorhizobium sp. M7A.F.Ca.US.005.03.1.1 | reverse complement strand
AATTCCCTTAACGCCATGCGCTTGTAGGCGGCGACCAGCCTGTCGCCCTCCTGCCGCTCAACCGAGATCGCCAGCCGCATGGCGGCCTCGCCCATCTGCCAGACCAGAAACGCCGTGGTTTCCAGTGTCGCCGGATCGGCTGCCGGCCGCAGCCGTTTCAGCACCGCGCTGAGGAATTCGGCGTTGGCGCGGCTGTCGGCGAGTTCGAGCTGGCGCAGCGCCTTGTCGGCCTGCGTGCCCGACCAGATGTCGCGTATCACCGGCTCGGCCAGGAACAGCCGGTAATAGATGTCGACCAACTCTGAAAACGCGGACTGCAGGCCTTCGGCGTCGCTGATACCAGCCAGTGCTGCCGAAATGCAGGACTGGCTTTCGGCGGTGTAGCGCTCGGCCAGCGCCCAGATGATCGCCCGCTTGTCCGGAAAGAACTGGTAGAGCGACCCGATCGACACCCCAGCGCGCTCCGCCACCTCACCCATGCGCATGGCATCGCTGCCTTGCTCGGCGATCAGCGCCGAGGCAGCCGCCAGCATGCGCTCGACCCGCTCGCGGCTGCGCTGCTGGCTCGGCGCCCGACGCGGTGAAGCAGCCTGCTTCTGTGCGGAAACGGGGGTTGCCGCGTCTTCCATACCTGACTCCAAATGCCGCCAAAATCACTTGACTCGAGAAATACGAGGGTTTATCACGTTTTGCAAATGTGAGGATTAATCACGTTTATGCGGAGGAAAGCACAATGGGCATCTGGAGCAACTGACATGATCGCGAAACTTCTTCCCACTCTCATCTTCATTGCCGCACTTGGCTCAGGCGTCGTCGGCGGCGTCTTCTTTGCTTTCTCCAGCTTCGTCATGCCGGGCCTCGCCCGCATGCCAGCCGCAAGCGGCATTGCCGCGATGAATTCCATCAACGTCACAGCCGTGACGCCGCTGTTCATGACAGCACTGTTCGGCACGGCTCTCGTCTGCATCGTTGTCGCCATCGGTGCGGTGATCGGCTGGAACCAGCCAGGCTCGCTCTGGCTGGTTGCCGGCAGCCTGCTCTATCTCATCGGCATCGTGGTGGTGACGATGATCTTCAACGTCCCGCTCAACGATGCGCTCGCCGCCGTCGATCCGGCCAGCAGCAATGGCGCAAGCCTGTGGTCGCGCTACCTCAACGAGTGGGTGATGTGGAACCATGTCCGCACCATCAGCGGCATAGCCGCGCTGGCATCCTTCTGGTTCGCCGCGCGTTGAAAAGGATGGATGGAGCCACCGATGAAGGATCAATATTCGAATATGGCCTTCGGCATGGCAATCGGAGTTGGTGTCGGTGCCGCGGTCGGCACCGCTCTGGATGACCTTCCGATGGGCGTCGCCGTGGGTGTTGCGATTGGCGCCGCCTTCGGAGCGTGGCGACGCAAGTGACGGCAGCGGCGGCCTCTACGCCTTTGTCTTCCGATCGGAATGACCGAGGTCGCGGTCCGGATCAATGACATCGCGGACCAGTTGCTTCAGCTTGGCCGCGTCCGGAAAACCGCCGTCGCGCTTGCGCTCCCAGACAAGCACGTCATTGCAGGAAATGGTGAAGATGCCGCCGGTGCCCGGCACCAGCGTTACTTCGCCAAGGTCCGTGCCGAAGGTCGACAGCAGCTCCTGCGCCATCCAGCCGGCGCGCAACAGCCACTGGCACTGCGTGCAGTAGCTGATGCGGATGGCGGGGAGCACGCTTTCGCTCATGCCGGGCTGAGCTCCGCTCATGCCGCGCTGAGCTTGGCCATGGTCTCGTCGTCGACTTCGAAGTTGGCGTAGACGCTCTGCACGTCGTCGTCGTCCTCGAGCGTGGCGACCAGTTTCATCAGCGACTGTGCCCGCTCCTCGTCGACCGGAACGTTGTTCTGCGGCCGCCAGATCGGCTTCACCGATTCTGCCTCGCCGAGCGAGGTTTCCAGAGCCTTCGATACCTCACCGAGATTCTCGAAGGCGCAATAGATGGTGTGGCCCTCCTCGTCGGTTTCCACGTCGTCGGCGCCGGCTTCGATTGCCGCTTCCATGACCTTGTCGGCGCTGCCGGCCGATGCCGGATAATAGATCTCGCCGACGCGGTCCCACATGAAGGAAACCGAGCCCGTTTCGCCCATCGCGCCGCCGGCCTTGGTGAAGGCAGCACGCACATTGGACGCCGAGCGGTTGCGGTTGTCGGTCAGCGCCTCGACAATGACAGCGACGCCGCCCGGGCCATAGCCCTCATAGCGCACGGCTTCGTAATTCTCGGCATCGCCCATCGAGGCCTTGTTGACGGCGCGCTGGATGTTGTCCTTCGGCATCGACACCGCCTTGGCGTTCTGGATCGCCAGGCGCAAGCGCGGGTTCATCGATGGATCGGGCGTCCCGCTCTTGGCGGCGACGGTGATTTCGCGCGCCAGCTTGGAAAACATTTTCGACCGCACCGCATCCTGGCGGCCCTTGCGGTGCATGATGTTCTTGAACTGTGAATGGCCAGCCATGGCACCCCTGTCGTCTTCTCGGCTAGAGCATCCCGAAGCGAAGTGATCTGACCTCGTCTGCCGCAATGCCCGAATTCAAAATTTCAGAGCGTCCCAGGTGCACCTCTTGGAAGCACGGCGTTCTCTGTCGGAATGGCCGGCTTATAGATAAATCGGCTCAATTCGTCCAGCCGCACCGCGCACGGGACGCGCGCCATGGGCTGCAGCAAGCATTCACGCCTCCAGATCGGATTTCAGCCGGTCGATGATGCTGAGCGCATGGCCGGCATACTGGCTGATCCAGCGGTCGTGGATCTGCTTGATCGGCAGCGCGTTGAGATGGTTCCAGCGCTCGCGGCCGTCGCGCCGCGCAACGATCAGGTCGGCCTCCTCCAGCACCTTCAGATGCAGCATGACCGTGCAGCGATCGATATCGGGAAAGGCCTCGCACAGCGTGCCGGTCGTCTTCGGCGCGTCCTTCAGCTGATCCAGTATTTCACGCCGGCGCGGATGCGCCAGCGCCTTGAAAACATTGTCGTCTTGCGATCGGCTTGACATGTTATGTTTATATAACATATTGTTGAACCGATCAAGGGAAGGAGCTGTTGATATGTCACTTGGATTCAGTGTTTCCGGACGCATCGGCAAGCCGGTCGCCGACGTCTTCGACGCAGTCGTCAATCCGAAGAAACTGAGCGGCTATTTCACCACGATCGGCGGCGCCAGCGCCCCGCTGGAAGCCGGCGCCGGCGTCGTCTGGTGGGGCAAGGTGCCGGTTGAGGTCGACGAAGTGGTCAAGGACCGCCGCATCGTGCTGCGCTGGGATGCCACCGATGAGGACGGCAAGCCGGCCTACAAAACCCGCATCGAGATGAACTTCGAACCGCTGGACGATGGCGGCACCTTCGTCACCATCGCCGAGAGCGGCTGGCAGGAAGGCGCGGTCGGCCTGAAGAAGTCCTATCTCAATTGCGAGGGCTGGTCGCAGATGCTGGCCTGCATGAAGGCCTATGTCGAGTACGGCATCAATTTGCGCGACGGTTACTACCGCAGCGAGATGAAAGGCGAACCCGCCAACGAGACCAATATCTGACCATTAGGAGCATTCCATGGACATCCACGAAAAACCGACCGCCGAAGCCGGCATGCTGATCCGGCGGCCTGTCGCCGAAGTGTTCGAGGCCTTCGTCGACCCGGCCATCACCACAAAATTCTGGTTTACCCATAGCAGCGGCCGGCTGGACAGCGGCGAGCAGATCCACTGGGAATGGCGCATGTACGGCGTCTCGACGACGGTCGACGTCAGCGAGATCGTTCCGAACGAAAAGATCGTCATGCAGTGGAGCGATCCACCGACCACCGTGGTCTGGACTTTCACCGAAATGCCTGGCGAGACAACTTTTCTCGAGGTTCGCAATTTTGGCTTCGCCGGCGATGGCGACGGGCAGGTCAAAGAGGCCGTCGGCTCAACCGGCGGCTTCACGCTGGTGCTGGCCGGTGCCAAGGCGTGGCTGGAACAAGGCCTGACGCTCGGCCTGATCGGCGACCGTCACCCGAAGGGCGTGCCGGCTAACTGAACCGGCGGGCTTGGGATCGCCGCTTTTCCTGCTCACGACGAGCTTGAGCCCAATTCTCGGCCGGAGCTCCCGGAATGTCCAAGATATCGATCTCGCTGTCAGGCAATTCAGCCAGCTTGGCCAACTGATCGCGCTGATTCTGGCTAAGGTCCCTGCTGCTCATGCCTCAATGCCCGCCGCCCGGCTTCTTGCGCCGCCGCGCCAGCATGTTGAGCCCCTCGACCAATGCCGAAAAGCCCATCGCCGCATAGATGTAGCCCTTGGGCACATGGTAGCCCATGCCGTCGGCGATCAGTGTCATGCCGATCATCAAAAGGAAGCCCAGCGCCAGCATGACAATGCTCGGGTTCTTGGCGATGAAGTTGGCCAGCGGCCCGGCCGCCAGCATCATCACGCTGACCGCCACGATCACGGCGATGTACATGATGGCGATCTCGTCGGTCATGCCGACGGCGGTGATGATCGAATCGATTGAGAAGACCAGGTCGAGCAGCAGGATCTGGAAGATCGCGCCGGCGAGGCTGATCTGCAGCGTCTCGCCCATCATCGTATCCTTGTGGTCGTCGGGATCGACCGTGTGATGGATCTCCTTGGTCGCCTTCCAGACCAGGAACAGGCCGCCGGCGATCAGGATCAGGTCGCGCCAGGAAAAACCGTGGCCGAAGGCCGTGAACACCGGCGTGGTCAGCTGGACGATGATCGAAATGGTGGCCAGCAGCACCAGCCGCATGATCAGCGCCGCCGAGATGCCGAGCCGGCGGGCACGGGCCCGTTGTGCTTCCGGCAGCTTGTTGGTCAGGATCGAGATGAAGATCAGATTGTCGATGCCGAGCACGACCTCGAGCACAATCAGCGTCAGCAGCGCGACCCAGGCGGTTGGATCGGACACAAATTGAAAATGCGGCGCCAGGAATTCGATGAGCTGCATGGAGGTCGTCCCCTCTTTTAACGATCTAGAGCAGTGTCGCCGGCAGTTAGGTACTAAGCGTGCCTATATCAATGTCATGACCAGAAGGACGGTGCGGTTTCCTCCAGCCGCGGGCCGCGACGAAACGGCGCGATCCGCTCGGTCAGCCCGGTGCGGTCGGAAATATCGACGCCGACGCCGCACAAGGTCGCCGGTCCGGTCGCCGCTTCGAAGCGGCCTTTCGGCACTTTCGACAGGAACCGGTTGAGCGGCTCCTCCTTGTCCATGCCGAGCGAGGAATCATAGTCGCCGCACATGCCGGCGTCGGACATATAACCGGTGCCGCCATTGAGGATCTGGTGATCGCCGGTCGGCTGGTGGGTGTGGGTGCCGACGACGAGGCTGGCGCGGCCGTCGACGAAATGCGCGAAGCACATCTTTTCCGAGGTCGCCTCGGCGTGGAAGTCGATGATCACGGCATCCGCCTGCTCGCCGAGCGGACAGGCGGCAAGCTCGCGTTCGCCAGCCTGGAAGGGATCGTCGAGTTCGGGATGCATGAACACCCGGCCCATGATGTTGGCGACCAGCACGCGCGCGCCGCTCCTGGCGATGTAGACGCCGGAGCCGCGCCCGGGCGTGCCCTTGGGAAAGTTCGAGGGGCGCAGGAAGCGCTCTTCGCGCGGCGCGAAGGCGAGTGCGTCGCGCTGGTCCCAGACATGGTTGCCGGTTGTGACGACATCCGCACCGGCCGCGATCGTCTCGCGAAAGATATCTTCGGTGATGCCGAAGCCGCCGGCGGCGTTCTCACCGTTGACGATGACGAAATCGAGTTTGAAGTCGGAGATCAAGCCGGGCAGTTGTTCCCACACCGCCGTCCGTCCCGTCTTTCCAACCATGTCACCGAGGAAGAGAAGTCTCATATGATCCCGCACCGAAGGTCAGCGAAGCAAAAGCTGCATGACGTCTGTGAAAGATCATGCGTCCTTTTATCTACAATTTTGACGCGAAGCGGCGCAACCCGCTCTCGGTCAGTATTTCCGGAATGACGACGTCATGTTCCTCATCCGGCACCATTGCCACCTCCTGGCAGTCGAAGGCGATGCCGACCAGCCGCGGCGGCTGTCCCTTGTCGATCAGCTTGGCGATGGCGCGGTCGTAATAGCCGGCACCATAGCCGATGCGATGGCCGCGCGCATCGAAGGCGGCGAGCGGCACCAGCATCACCGAGGGGTCGAGCACTTCTGCTTCTTCATGCGGGCCGACCGTGCCGAAACCCATCTCGACCATCGGCGCGCCGCGCACCAGTTCGCGAAAGACGATCGTGGTTTTGTCGAGAATGGCCGGCAGGCAAAGCCGCGCGCCCTTTTCGCGCAAGGCAAACATCAGCGGCCTGACGTCGACTTCCGAGCGCATCGGCCAGAAGCCGGAAACGATCTGGCCCGGCTCGACATGGAGATGATCGCGTGCCGTCTCAGCCATTTCAAGCGCGACCTCCACCCGCCAGAATTCATCGAGCGCATCGCGGCGTCCGAGGGCCTCGCGGCGAAGCTGCTTTTTGAGGTCTTTGAGAGAGGTCATGCAGTCAGGGTAGAAAAGGTCAGATCTGGATGGAGTGTTGGGAGCGACGTTTTCCACCGCAATCATCCACCGAAATGCGGGACGCGTGGCAATAAGTGACGATCCACACAACCGGTGGAGAGAGCGATCCCGGGAACCTACAAAGTAGGTGGGCGCCGTGTGAGAAAACCCACGGGTCTTCCCAGGGACAGCTCCCTAAGGATCGTTAAGGCCCCGGGGAAAATGTTCTCCTGCCGGGAAGCACAGACCGTCCCGCCCAATATAGGCTGCCGGCCGGCTAAGCGCCAGTGAGACGGGCACTCTTTCCGTGTTGGGTTCAGGCCCTCGCGCCGCCAACACCTCACCCTTGCACAGGCACGGCCTCGTCCTTACGGTCGCGATGACCAACCGAGGAGCAAGAATGCGTTTCGAAGGCACGGCGGCCTATGTCGCCGACAAGGATCTGATGGTGGCCGTCAATGCGGCGATCGCGCTGGAGCGGCCCTTGCTGGTCAAGGGCGAGCCCGGCACCGGCAAGACGGAACTGGCCCGCCAGGTGGCGGCTGCACTCGGCCTCGACCTCATCGAATGGCACGTCAAGTCGACGACGCGGGCGCAGCAGGGCCTGTACGAATATGATGCCGTCTCGCGCCTGCGCGACAGCCAGTTGGGCGACGAGCGCTTCAACGACATCAGGAATTACATCAAGCGCGGCAAACTCTGGGAGGCTTTCGCCGCCGGCAGGAAGGTCGTGCTCTTGATCGACGAGATCGACAAGGCCGACATCGAATTCCCAAACGATCTCCTGCAGGAACTCGATCGGATGGAGTTCTTCGTCTACGAGACCGGCGAAACCATCCGCGCCGCCGTCAGGCCGATCGTCATCATCACTTCCAACAACGAGAAGGAGTTGCCGGACGCGTTCCTGCGCCGCTGCTTCTTCCATTACATCCGCTTTCCCGACGTCGACACGCTGCACAGAATCGTCGACGTCCACTATCCCGGCATCAAGCAGAACCTGGTTCGGGCAGCCCTCACCCAGTTCTACGAGATCCGCGAAGTGCCGGGGCTGAAGAAAAAACCGTCGACCTCCGAGGCGCTCGACTGGATAAGGCTGCTGGTCGCCGACGACATCGCGCCCGAGGATCTGCGCGCCGACCCGAAGAACGCGTTGCCCAAGCTGCATGGCGCATTGCTGAAGAACGAACAGGATGTCCATCTGTTCGAGCGGCTTGCCTTCATGGCGCGCAGGCAAGGGTGAGGCGCCGGGCACTGGCTACGATCGAGCTTCGCTTGCGCCCTGAGCACGATGACGGTCCCTTGCCTCTTGCGGCGCGACGTTTCTGGGGCCGAAGACGACGAAGCTGATGACGGCAAGGGCAAGAACGCCGATCCCGCTATAGAGCATGACCCAGCCAAAACCGTTGACTAAGGCGGCATGCGCAAGCGCGCCGGACGGGTCGAGGGTCGCCAGCCTGGGCGAATATTGCGAGAGGCCATCGAGATTTCCGGTGGCGATCTTTTCCGCCAACGCGCGCAATTCGTCCGGGTCAAGGGCAGTGCCCAATGCGGTTTTGAGATAGGAAGCAATTCCCTGCGTCAACAGCAGGCCCAGCACCGCGATGTTGATGGCCAGCGTGATCAGCCGCGCGCTGATATCGATGCCCGAAGCCATGCCGGCGCGATCCGGCGACACCGAACCCGTCGTGGTGTTGGTGGTCGGTGAGTTGGTGAGGCCGATACCGATACCGGCGATCAGCGTACCGGGCAGCATGGTCAGCCAGCTGGCTCCCTCAAGGCTCGAACCTATCCTCATGGCGATAAAGCCGACCCCCAATGTCAGCAACCCGAGCGGGATCGCCACCCGCGCCTGATAGCGGGCGCGCAGGCGCTCGGCGGTCGAGGACATCAGCATCAAGGGAAGCGTGTAGACGAGCAGCAGCAGGCCGGTCGTGGTGCTGTCGTAGCCGAGCACACCCGAAAAATAGATCGGCAGATAGATGATGAACGGCCAATAGCTGAAATTCATGCCGATGCCGCCCATGATCGCTCCCGAAAATTGACGGATCCGGAACACCGAGAAATCGAACATCGGGTAGGGGCTGATCTTCTCGGCAACGAGGAACGCGGCGAAGGCCAGCACGGCAGCACTTGCTACGCCGATGCGGGCGCCAGAGCCGAGATCGGCTCCTTGCGTGATCAGATAGGAGAAGCCGAACACCGCGAACGAGAGCGTCAGGATACCGGCACGGTCAAGCTTCTGGGCATTGCGGTCGCGTGATTCGGTGACACCGGCACCGATGAAGACCAGCGCAAGGATGGCAAGCGGCACATGGATGAGGAACACCCACTGCCAGCTCGAGAACGCGACGATCAATCCACCGATGGCGGGACCAAAGCCAAGCCCGATCCCCGAGACGACGCTCCAGGCCACAAAAGCCTTGCCGCGTTCGCTGCCGTCCTGAAACTGGTGGGACAAGACGGCCACGCTGCAAGTGAACATCGCCCCTCCCGCCAGGCCTTGCAGGAAGCGTGCAATGATGAGGAGCGAAGCGCTCGGCGCGAGGCCGCACAGCAGTGAGGCCAGCCCGAAGGCGATGGTGGCGATCACCATCACCCGTTTGCGGCCGAAGCGGTCGGCCAGCGTTCCTGTCGCCATCAGCACCGTGGTGCAGGCAATGGTGTAGGCGTTCATGATCCATTGCAGATCCTTGAAGTCGGCGGCGAGCACGCTTTCCAGTTTCGGAAGGATCACCGGGACGCTGGAGATTTCGAGGCCGAACAGCAGCGAGGCAAGGCAGGCCCCGGCAAGCGCAACGGTGTTTCGGTCGATTTGAAACGTCATGTCGATCACTTTCTGTCGAAGCATTCTGGAACCGGGCTGGCTCTTCAAACTGCGGTCGAGATGACATAGACGAGGCTTGACTATGAAAAAAGACTATGCATTTCTATTTCAGAGATAACAAAATGGAATGACGGAGATGGCCAGTCTCGATGTCGATGCCGTGCGCACTTTCGTCATGGTGGCCGACCTGCAGAGCTTCACCCGGGCGGCTGCAGCACTTGGCAGCACCCAGGCGACGATCAGCGTCAAGTTGCGGCGGCTCGAGGAAAAGCTCGGCGCACGTTTGATCGAACGAACCCCGCGCCGCGTGGCACTGTCGGAAAGGGGGGCTGTCTTCCTGCCCGTGGCCCGCGAATTCCTTGCCGCCCATGAACGCGCCGTCGCGGAATTTTCCGCGGCGCCATGTCGGCTTGCGCTCGGCTTCGTCGATCATGTCGCGGGGCCTGAGCTTTCCACGCTGATCGCCCAGCTTCATGCCCACGATCCGTCGCTCGCGCTCAACATACGGATCGATACCAGCTCCATGCTGGAAGAAGCTTTCGATCGCGGCGAACTCGATGCGGTGATTGTGCACCAGGAAGATGACAGTCGACGCGGTGAAGCTTTGTCGCGCACCCACTATGGCTGGTTCGCGGCACCTGGCTTCGAATGGCGACCAGGCACGCCCCTGCGCCTGGCTCTTTTAAGCACCAGATGCAATTGCCCGGACCGTATGAGAGCGGTCGAGGCGCTGGACCGGGCAGGCATCGCCTGGAATGAGGCTTTCGTCGGCGGCGGCGGCGCTGCCGTCAACATCGCGGTATCGGCGGGCTTTGCCCTTTCCGCCCTCGCTTACCGGGTTGTGCCCCCGGGCTTGATCGAGGTGGGCCGCAAACTCGGCCTGCCACCAATTCCCCCGTCCGAGATCGTTTTGCAGTCGCACGCTCTGCCGCCGCGGGCGCGGGAGGCGCTGCACATGCTCGCGACCGCTTTTCGCGAATATAATTCGCCTGCCGAATAGGCAAGGGTGTTCCTGATCCCGATTCTATTGGTATGGATCGGGTTCCAGACTTCAGAGGGAACGAAATGTCCGAGATAATCGTCCGCCCGCTCGCGCAGTCCGACCACGCCGATTGGCGGCGCCTGTGGACCGACTATCTCACCTTCTATGAGACGAAGCTGCCGGAAGAGGTCTACGCCGTCACCTGGAAGCGGCTGTTCACTCCGGGCGAATTCGAGCCAAAAGGCTTCATCGCCACACTGGACGGCAAGGCGGTCGGTCTCACGCACTACCTGTACCACCGCTCCGGCTGGTCGGAGAAAAACAACTGCTATCTGCAGGATTTGTTCGCCGACCCGGATGTGCGCGGCAAGGAGATCGGCGCCGCCCTTATCAACGCAGTGAAGGAAGAGGCGGCAAAGATCGGCGTCAAGAATGTCTACTGGATGACGCACGAGACCAACGCCACCGCGCGCAAGCTTTACGACCACGTCGCCCGCCGCACGGGCTTCATCGAGTATGATTTGCTGTAACCGGCCATGTTCATCCCCTTCTTCCTCGAACTGAAGGCAGCACGCGTTCCCGTCTCGCTCAGGGAATATCTGTCGCTGCTGGAGGGTCTGGAAGCCGGGCTGGTCGACTACGACGTCGAAGGTTTTTATTACCTCGCCCGCGCCGCCCTAGTGAAGGACGAGCGCCATATCGACCGCTTCGACCAGGTGTTCGCGCATGTCTTCAAGGGCATCGAAGCACTGGGCGGGCCGGATGCAGTCGATATCGCCAACATCCCCGAGGAATGGTTGCGCCGTCTCGCCGAAAAGCACCTGACCGACGAGGAGAAAAAACTGGTCGAAGCGCTCGGCGGTTTCGAGAAACTGATGGAGACATTGAAACAGCGGCTGCAGGAGCAAAAAGGCCGTCACCAGGGCGGCTCGAAATGGATCGGCACCGGCGGCACCTCGCCTTTCGGCGCCTATTGCTACAATCCCGAAGGCGTGCGCATCGGCCAGCATGAAAGCCGCAGCCGCCGCGCGGTGAAGGTCTGGGACAAACGCGAGTTCAGGAATTTTGACGATGCCGTCGAACTCGGCACCCGCAACATCAAGATCGCACTGAAACGCCTGCGTCGCTGGGTGCGCGAGGGTGCCGAGGAGGAGTTCGACCTGCCCGGCACCATTCACGCCACGGCCGAACACGGCTATCTCGACGTGCAGACGCGGCCAGAGCGGCGCAACGCGGTGAAGCTGTTGATGTTCTTCGATGTCGGCGGCTCGATGGACGACCACATCAAAAGCGTCGAGGAGCTGTTCTCGGCCGCCCGCGCCGAATTCCGCCAGCTCGAATATTTCTATTTCCACAACTGCCTCTATGAGGGCGTGTGGAAGGACAATCGCCGCAGGCATGCCGAGGTGATTCCGACCTTCGACCTGCTCCACAAATATGGGCCGGACTACAAGGTGATCGTCGTCGGCGACGCCTCGATGAGCCCTTACGAGATCGCTCACCCCGGCGGTTCGGTCGAGCACTGGAATCCGGAGGCGGGCAGCGTCTGGCTCGGCCGTCTGCTGCAGCAATGGCCGAACGCGGTATGGCTGAACCCCGAAGACCCCAAGAACTGGGGCTACACCCATTCGATTGCGATGATCCGCGACATCTTCGGCGGCCGCATGTTCCCGCTGACGCTGGCCGGGCTTGAGGGCGCGACCAAGCAGCTTTCAAGAAAGCACTGAAAGACCGACAGGAGATCCGATGACCTGCTTCCTCTGCCTGCAATGCGGCGTCCAGTTCGCGGCGACAGAGACGCCGCCAGAACATTGCCCGATCTGCGAGGACGAGCGCCAATATGTGCGCTGGGAGGGCCAAGCGTGGATCACGCCGGAGGAACTTGCCGAAGGGCACCGGCTTGTGATGAAGGACGATGCCGGCGTTCTCGCCTTCGGCATCGAGCCGCGCTTCGCCATCGGCCAACGGGCGCTGCTGGCGCAGACGCCACACGGCAACGTGCTGTGGGACTGCGTTTCGATGGTCAGCGACGAGGCGGTGGCCGAGATCAACCGCCGCGGTGGCCTGGCGGCGATCGCCATCTCGCACTGCCACTATTATTCGGTGATGGCCAGTTGGAGCGAGGCGTTTGGCGGCGTGCCGATTTATCTCCATGCCGACGACCGCCAATGGATCATGCGACCGCACAAGGCGATCGTCAGTTGGGAAGGCGAGACGCTGGCCATAAACCCTTCGCTGACGCTCATCCGCTGCGGCGGCCACTTTGCCGGCGGTCAGGTGCTGCACTGGAAACGCGATGTCGGCGACGTCTTGCTGGCCGGCGATATCTTGCAGGTGACGCCGACGCGCCGCCATGTCAGCTTCATGTACAGCTATCCGAACTACATTCCGCTCAATGCAGCGGCCGTGCGCCGCATCGCGGCGGCACTGGAGCCATTCGCGTTCGACCATATCTATGGTGCATGGTGGAACCAGAATGTCATCGGGGGCGCAAAAGCGGCGTTGGCTGCTTCGGTCGATCGCTATCTCAGGGCGATCGCATAAAGATCACGATCGAAAATGCGGGCAAATCGCGTAACAAATGCCTATCTTGGTGCGAATATGAGGTTGCAATCCGCGCATGATCCCGAACCTCCGGTTCGGAAAGGATTATGCGCAAAACCAAAGTACTACAGCGTCCTTTGCGCGTCCGATGGGCGCGCGGCGCTGTAGTAGCGAGCCGGCAAGGCTGAGGAGATCACATGGACACCCACACCTACCCTGTAACCCGCACCGACGCCGAATGGCGCGCCCGGCTGACGCCGGAGCAGTATGCCGTCATGCGCGGCCACGGCACCGAGCGGCCGGGAAGCTGCGCTTTGCTCTACGAGAAGCGCGCCGGCACCTTTTCCTGCGTCGGCTGCGACCAGCCTTTGTTTGAATCCAAGTTGAAGTTCGAGAGCGGCACCGGCTGGCCGAGCTTCAACGACCCGGTGCCGGGTTCGGTCGAAAACACCGTCGACCGCAGCTACGGCATGGTTCGCACCGAATGCCATTGCGCCCGCTGCGGCAGCCATCTCGGCCATGTTTTCGAGGACGGCCCGCCGCCGACTGGCCTGCGCTATTGCATCAACGGCGTGGCGCTGAAATTCGAGCCGGCGGCCTGAACCGAAATTCGATTGAATGAATGAAAAGGGCGGCTGCGGCCGCCCTTTTCATTGCCCCCCGGCCGAACCCGGCGAACGCGGTGGGCGCCCGTGTCCGCTCTCAGACCACGACCGTCAGGATTAGCCATAATGTGGCGCCGAGCGTCATCAGCGAGGCCTTGGCGCCACTGGCCTTTTCCGTGGTTCGCCATACGGAAAAGGTCAGAAAGAGGTTGTAGGGCACCGGTGCGAAATGCACCGCCAGAACCAGCGCGAGCGGCAGCTTCAGTCCGAGCAGGACGATCGCGGCCACCAGAGATGCGACGTTGAGCGCCGTGCCGACAAGAACAAGGTCGCGCCAGAACAGCCGGTCGAGCGGCACCTGGCCTTGCCAGCGTGAGCGGAAAAAGGAGCCGATACCCTCTGGCAACACCGGATGTCTATCCCTGCCTCAGGACTTCGGTTACCGCGCGCTCGAAGCGCGAACATTCGGTCACCAGCCAGTCGGCCATGGCTGGCCAGTTGTCCTCGGCATAGCAGTTCACCCGCCACATCGAATTGATGCCGAGATCCTCGCAACTCTGTTCCGGCCTGAGCTTCAGCCTGGCTTCGATATCAGGCTGGAACGGTTTCAACCGCGACCACGCTTGCGTGGCGCCGAACTTCTCGTTGCGGCCGAAGAAGACGCCGACCTGGTTCTGCGCCGGCGCGACATACATGGAAAGGACCAAGGCGAAATCGGGCAGCCCGCGCTGCCAGAACCAGGGGCCGCGCCTCGCCATCAGAGCCCTTTCTTCCGGATGCCGCTCGGCGAACAGCGTCCAGAAGCCGCGCTGGCGGAATTCAGAGGCGCGGCGGGCGCCGAAGTCGAATTCGCTCATGGCTCGATGCTCGCTTCGGCATCATGCTCGGCCGGAGACTGTTTCGAAATTCGCTCCGGCGAGTCATATGGTGGTGGTTTCGAGAACCGGAGCGGAGCGTACTTAAAGTACGTGAGCTCAGTTCTACTGCATTGCAGTAGAACTAGGGAAGCGCAGAAAACGCCACCAGATGGCCGCCGGAGTAGAATTTCCAGACGGTCTCTACACCATGCCGAGTGCGGCCTTATACAGATCGAGGATGGTTTCCTCTTCCTGACGCTCGGCCTGGTCCTTCTTGCGCAGCCGGATGATCGTGCGCATCGCCTTGGTGTCGAAGCCGGTGCCCTTGGCCTCGGCGAACACTTCCTTGATGTCGTCGGAAATGGTCTTCTTCTCTTCCTCGAGCCGCTCTATGCGCTCGATGAAGGCACGCAGCTGGCCGGCGGCAACAGTCTGGCTGGTATCGGTGATATCGTCGGCCATATTTTTCTCCACATCGTTTCTGCGCCGCGACTCGGGATGCATGCAGCGGCGAATTGAGCGGGCTCGATGCCCGACCGGCGGCGGCGGGTCAAGCTGTTATCGATGATCGAACTGACGCTGCCGCCATGATGCGGACAGCGATCCCCAGGAAGGTATCAATTAGCTGAAAGCGATCAGCAGATCCTTGGCATCGATCTGGTCGCCTGCCTTGACCAGCACCTCGGCGACCGTGCCGTCGCGCTCGGCATGCAGCGCCGTCTCCATCTTCATCGCTTCGATGGAAAGCAGCACGTCACCGGCCTTCACAGCCTGGCCGGCAGCCACCGAAAGCGCAGAAACGACGCCCGGCATCGGTGCGCCGACATGCGCCTCGTTGCCGGGTTCGGCCTTGCGGCGGGCCTTGGCGGCGGACGCGCCATGCGCCCGGTCGGGCACCTTGACACGGCGCGGCTGGCCGTTGAGCTCGAAGAACACGGTGACCATGCCCTTCTCGTCGACATCGCCGATGGCAAGGCACCGCACCACCAGCGTCTTGCCCTTCTCGATGTCGACGAAGATCTCGTCTTCCGGCTTCATGCCGTAGAAATACGTCGGCGTCGGCAGCACGCTGACCGGCCCATAGGTTTCCTGCGCGCCGGCGAAATCCGTGAACACCTTCGGATACATCAGCCACGAGGCGAATTCGAACTCCGACAGCTTGCGCTCGAGCTTCTCCTCGATTTCCTTGCGGTTGGCCTTGAGGTCGGCTGGCTTGAGCAGCGAGCCGGGCCGCACCGTGATCGGCTTGTCGCCTTTGAGCGCCTTCCTCTGCAGCGCCGCCGGCCACCCGCCTGGCGACTGGCCGAGATCGCCGCGCAGCATCGAGACGACCGAGTCCGGGAAGGCGATATCCCTGTCGGGGTTTTCGACATCGGCAACGGTCAGGTCCTGGCTGACCATCATCAATGCCATGTCGCCGACAACCTTGGACGACGGCGTCACCTTGACGATGTCGCCGAACATCAGATTGACGTCGTGATAGGTCTGCGCCACCTCGTGCCAGCGCGTCTCCAATCCGAGCGAGCGAGCCTGTTCCTTCAGATTGGTGAACTGCCCGCCCGGCATCTCGTGCAGATAGACTTCCGAGGCCGGCCCCTTGAGGTCGCTTTCGAAGGCGGCGTACTGGTTGCGCACCGCTTCCCAGTAGAACGAGATCTTCCTGATCCATTGCGGGTCGAGACCGGGGTCGCGTTCGGTGCCCTTCAGCGCCTCGACGAGTGAGCCAAGGCATGGCTGCGAGGTGTTGCCGGAGAAGGCATCCATCGCCGCGTCTATGGCGTCGACGCCGCTTTCCACCGCCGCCAGCACCGTCGCCGCCGACAGGCCCGACGTGTCGTGGGTGTGGAAATGGATCGGCAGGTCGGTCGCCTCGCGCAGCGCCTTGAACAGCACGCGTGCTGCGGAAGGCTTCAGCAGGCCGGCCATGTCCTTGACGGCGATGATGTGGGCGCCGGCCGCCTGCAATTCCCTGGCTAGGCCGACATAGTATTTGAGGTCGTATTTCGCCCGCGCCGGATCGAGGATATCGCCGGTGTAGCAGATCGCCGCTTCGATCAGCTTGCCCTCGGCTCCGACCGCATCCATGGCGACGCGCATGTTGTCGACCCAGTTCAGGCAATCGAAGACCCGGAACAGGTCGATGCCACCGCTTGCTGCCTGCTTGACGAAATGCTGCACGACATTGTCGGGATAGTTGGTGTAGCCGACGCCATTGGCACCGCGCAGCAGCATCTGCAACAGCAGATTGGGCGCCGCCTCGCGCACCAGCGACAGCCGCTCCCACGGATCCTCGGTGAGGAAGCGCATCGCGACGTCGAAGGTGGCGCCACCCCAGCATTCCAGCGATAGAAGCTGCGGCAAGGCACGCGCATAGGCACCGGCGATGCCGGCAATGTCATGCGTGCGCATGCGCGTCGCCAGCAGCGATTGATGGCCATCGCGCATCGTCGTGTCGGTGACCAGAACCTCCTTCTGATCGCGCATCCAGGCGGCGAACTTCTGCGGGCCCAGCACATCCAGCTTCTGCTTGCTGCCGCCGGGCACATTGCCGTTGAGGTAAGGCACCACGGGTGCCGCGGCGTCGGCCTTCGGCTGCGGCCGGCCGCGCGTCTCGGGATGGCCGTTGACGCTGACGTCGGCGAGATAGTTGATGAGCTTGGTGGCGCGGTCCTGGCGCTTGACCTGCTGGAACAGTTCCGGCGTCGTGTCGATGAACTTGGTCGTGTAGGAATTGTCGGCGAAGCTCGGATGGTTGATGATCGCTTCGAGGAAGGTCAAATTGGTGGCGACGCCGCGGATGCGGAACTCGCGCAGTGCCCGATTCATGCGGGCGATCGTCTCGGCCGGCGTCGGCGCCCACGCCGTCACCTTCTCCAGCAGCGGATCGTAGAAGCGGGTGATGACCGCGCCCGAATAAGCGGTGCCGCCGTCGAGGCGGATGCCGAAGCCCGTCGCGCCGCGATAGGCGGTGATGCGGCCGTAATCGGGGATGAAATTGTGCTCGGGATCTTCCGTGGTGATACGGCACTGCAGCGCGTGGCCGTTCAGCCTTATGTCCTTCTGCGCCGGCACGCCTGATTCCGGTGTGCCGATGGCAAAGCCGTCGAGGATATGGATCTGCGCCTTGACGATATCGATGCCGGTCACCTGCTCGGTGACGGTGTGCTCGACCTGGATGCGCGGGTTGACCTCGATGAAATAGAATTTGCCGGTGTCGGCATCCTGCAGGAACTCGACCGTGCCGGCGCCGATATAGCTGGTCTCGCGGGCGATCTTGAGCGCATGGCCGCAAAGCTCCTCGCGCTGCGACATTTCGAGATAGGGCGCCGGCGCCCGCTCGACGACCTTCTGGTTGCGGCGCTGGATCGAACAGTCGCGCTCGAACAGGTGCACGGCATTGCCATGGGTATCGCCCAGCACCTGCACCTCGACATGACGGGCGCGTTCGATCAGCTTTTCGAGATAGACCTCGTCCTTGCCGAAGGCGGCTTTCGCCTCGCGCTTGCCTTCGGTGACTTCGCGGGCAAGGTCGGCTTCGGCGCGAATGGCCCGCATGCCGCGGCCGCCGCCGCCCCATGATGCCTTCAGCATCACCGGATAGCCGATTTCCTTGGCCAGTGTCTTGACCGTCTCCATGTCATCCGGCAACGGATCGGTGGCGGGGATCACCGGCACGCCGACCTCGATGGCGAGATTGCGCGCCGCGACCTTGTTGCCGAGCCGCCGCATTGTGTCCGGCCTCGGCCCGATGAAGGTAATGCCGGCTTCGGCACAGGCGTCGGCGAATTCGGGGCTTTCCGACAACAATCCGTAGCCGGGATGGATAGCATCGGCACCCGACAGCCTGGCGACGCGGATCACCTCCTCGATCGACAGATAGCTTTCGATCGGCCCCATGTCCCTGGTCAGATGCGGCCCGCGTCCGACCTGGTAGCTCTCGTCGGCCTTGAAGCGATGCAGGGAGTATTTGTCTTCCTCCGCCCAGATCGCCACGGTTTTGAGCCCGAGTTCGTTGGCCGCGCGGAAGACGCGAATGGCGATTTCGGACCGGTTGGCGACGAGGATCTTCGTGATGGCCAAGGACTGGGCTCCAGCGACGGAAGGAAGAGAAATCGGCGCAATGATTAGCGTGAAAATGCTGCAGTGCAAACGAAATTGACGCGCATTTAAACCGATTGAAATGGAATCATTGCGCCAAGGACCCTCCCCATTCCTCCGAACAGCCAAAAAAGCGCCGGCTTTCCGGTTAATGCACGATCATTGCCCGGCTAAGCATCGGCTCCACCGGCCGCCGCTGAACATGACGATGGCAAAAGAAAATGCCCGGCGCGAGGCGCCGGGCATCCGTAAATAGTCTGGAGACTGACGAGCTTACATCTTCTGGACGTAGGTGTACTTGCCGTCGTCGCCCTTCTTCCATTCGTACATGACGTAGCCGGGCAGCGTCGGGTCGCCCTTGGCGTCATAGGACAGGTCGCCGAGAACGGTCTTGAAGGGGCCGTTTTCATGCAGCGCCTTGGCAACTGCCTGCGGGTCGTTCGACTTGGCAGCGGTCGCTGCTTCCGCGATCGCCTGCACGGCGGCGTAGGAGTAGAGCGTGTAGGCTTCCGGCTCGAAACCCTGCGCGCGGAACTTCTCGACGAGTTCCTTGTTGGCGGGGATCAGGCGCGGATCCGGGCCGAACGTGTTGAGCGTGCCCGCAACTGCGTCGCCTGCGATCGAAGCCAGTTCGTTCGACACGATGCCATCGCCGGAAACCAGCGTTGCCTTGAGGCCCTGGTCGGCCGCCTGACGGATGATCAGGCCGGCTTCGGTGTGCAGGCCGCCCCAATAGATGATGGAAACGCCGGCTTCCTTCATCTTGGCGATCAGCGCCGAGAAGTCCTTGTCGCCGACATTGATGCCTTCATACATGACTTCCGTCACGCCCTTGGCGTTCATCGCCTTCTTGGTTTCGTCGGCAAGGCCCTGACCGTAGGTGGTCTTGTCGTGAACGACAGCGATCTTGGCGTCCTTGAAGTTGGCGGCGAGATACGCGCCGGCAATGCTGCCCTGCTGGTCGTCGCGTCCGCAGGTGCGGAACACGTTCCACAGACCGCGCTCGGTGAATTGCGGGTTGGTCGCGGCCGGCGTCACTTCGACGATGCCGTTTTCCGCATAGACTTCAGATGCCGGGATAGAGACGCCGGAGTTGAAGTGGCCGACCACGAACTTGACGCCGTCGCCGACGAACTTGTTGGCGACCGAGATACCCTGCTTCGGATCGGAGACGTCGTCGCCGACTTCGAGCTTGATCTGCTCGCCGTTGATGCCGCCCTTGGCATTGATGTCGGCGACAGCAGCTTCCGCCCCCTTCTGCAGCTGCGCGCCGAAGGCGGCGTTCGGACCGGTGATCGGGCCCGCGACGCCCATCATTACGTCAGCCCACGCGCTGCCGCCGAACGCGACAAGCGCGGTCAGGGCGACGGCGGACAAAAGTGACTTTTTCATTTAAACGCTCCCATTAACGGAGTGGGCGTGGATGAAGCTTTCATGCGATGCCCACCCTTATCGCAGAAAGCATAGTTTGCCGATTTTCAGGCACTTGTCACGCCGATTCAATTTCGAGGCGGCGTTAATGATGAACGTCAACCTTTCGGTTTCCAGCTCAAGAGTGAAGCTCTTTCGTAGAGCCAATTATACTGTGTCACCATCTGGTTGGTGCGCGTGTATTGATAGCCGACGAAGCCGAGGATCATCAGCACGATGGTGTCGACGACATAATAATGCAGCGAGAACATGGTGCCGCCGAACAGCGCGTGATGGATGAAGCGGATCGCGATGCCGAGGCCCAGCACATAGGCGAACAGCTGGATGAAGCTGCGCCACGTCTGGGCACTGGCCTTGCCCGTCATCCACGCCGCCCAGCCGCCGAGCAGACAGGTGACGAAGAAGAACTGCCAGATCGAGGGTTCCTCGTAAAGAATGCCCTGCATGGTGAAGTCTCCCTAGCATGATCCCGAAAAGTTGCGGACTTTCCGGACAAAGATCATGCGACAAACAAACAATCTGGAGCGGAATAGCGGTGCACGCATTCCGCTTCGAACTCAGTGGTGTCCGCCCTCGAGATAGGCGGCGCGCACTTCCGGATTGGCGAGCAGTTCCTTGCCGGTGCCGCTCATCGTCACATTGCCGTTGACCATGACGTAGCCGCGCGTGGCGAGCTTGAGCGCGCCGAAGGCGTTCTGCTCGACCAGGAACACGGTCAGCCCCTGGGTGCGGTTCAGTTCGCGGATGGCGTCGAAGATCTGTTTGACGATCAGCGGCGCGAGACCCAGCGACGGCTCGTCGAGCAAAAGCAGCTTCGGCCGTGCCATCAGCGCGCGTCCGATCGACAGCATCTGCTGCTCACCGCCCGACAGCGTGCCACCGCGCTGGGTGATGCGCTCCTTCAAACGCGGGAACAGCGTGAACACCTTCTCGACGTCCTCGTCATAGTGCTTGAGGTTGTCGAGGCTGGCGCCCATCTGCAGGTTTTCCATCACCGTCATGCGCGGAAAGATCCGCCGGCCCTCGGGCGATTGGGCAATGCGCATGCGCGCGATCTCGTGCGTCGGCATCTGGGTTATGTCGGTGCCGGCAAAGGTGATAGTCCCGGCGCGAGCCCGCGGCGCACCGAAAATAGTCATCATCAGCGTCGACTTGCCGGCGCCATTGGCACCGATCAGCGCCACGATCTCACCCTGCTTGACGGTGACATCGACGCCGTTCAGCGCCCGGATGTTGCCGTAATAGGTCTGCACGCCCTTGATATCGAGCAGCGTTGTCGCGGCCATCACTTGCCCCCTCCACGCTTGCCCGCCACGGGCTTGGCAGCGGTCTTGCTCGCGGTCTTTCCGGAGGCTGCCTTTGCAGTCTTTGCGGAAGCATGGCTCGTCGCCACCTTGCCCGCATCCACGCGGCGCGAAAATTCCGTGTCCCTGCCCTGGCCGAGCAGCCTAGCCTGTTTGACCCATTCCTCGCGCGCGATACGTCCGTCAAAAGCAAGATAGGCTTCGGCGGCCTCGACGTCGGCCTTTTTCCAGGCGCCGATCTGGTCGAAGTGGAAGATGCCGTGGTCGTTGAGCTTCTTCTCGTTGACCGTACCGATGCCCTTTATGCGGGTCAAATTGTCGGCCTTGCCGCCGCGAGGCGCAGCCAGCCGGTTGGAGATCTCTCCAGTCTTCGCCGCAGGCTTGGCGGATGCGGTCGACTTCGCCGCCGTGCCGGTTGCCGCCTTCGACGTCGCTTTCGGAGCAGGCTTTGCCTTCGCCGGCGGCACGGCTGCCTGCGAGGCTGCCTTGTTTGCCGCGGCGAGCGACCTGGCGTCGACCTGACCGGCCTTTGACGCTCCCTTGGCCACCGTAACCCGCTCGCCCGAACTATGGCCGACCGTGTCGGTCACCGGCCCGGCGAGATAGGACGACGATGTTCCCGGACCGTGCGCGGCATCCGGCCCCGTATCGAGCTGTTCGATGACATCTTCGTCGCCGACTTCGGTAAGGACCGCTTCGACTTCCTCGTCGTCGACGCCGAGATAGGCGGCGATGACGCGCGGATCGGTGCGCACCGACTGCGGACTGCCGTCGGAGATCTTGCGGCCATACTCCAGCACCACGACATGGTCGGAGATCTGCATGACCACCGACATGTCGTGCTCGATCAACAGGATCGAGGCGCCGGATGTGTTCTTGATGTCGATCAGCAGCTCGTTGAGCGCCGCCGATTCCTTCGGATTGAGGCCGGCCGCCGGCTCGTCGAGGCACAGAAGCTCGGGTCCCGTGCACATGGCGCGAGCGATCTCGAGACGGCGCTGCGCGCCATAGGGCAGGTCGCCGGCCGGGTCGTCGGCACGGTCGACAAGATCGGCCTTTTCCAGCCAATGCTTGGCGAGCTCCACCGATTCGGCCGAGGCCTTGCGATAGCCGCTGAAGCCGAACAGGCCAAGCACCGTGTAGCCCGATGCCTTCATCAGTTTGTTGTGCTGGGCGACCAGCAGGTTCTCCAGCAGGGTCATGCCGGAGAACAGGCGGATGTTCTGGAAGGTGCGCGCCACCTTGGCGCGCGCCGGGATTTCATGGTTGGGCAGCCGCTCGAGCAGGAAGGTCGAACCATCGTTCCGGTTGAGCGTGATCATGCCTTCCGAGGGCTTGTAGAAGCCGGTGATGCAATTGAACACCGTGGTCTTGCCGGCGCCGTTGGGGCCGATCAGCGCGGTGATCTCGCCGCGCTTGGCGGCGAAAGACAGATCCCCGATGGCCACCAGGCCACCGAACTTCATCGACAGATGATCGACCTGAAGGATAGCGTCGTTCATGCCCGAAGCGGCTTTCTGAACAGGGTTCGCATTCATCAGCCGTGTCCTTCCTTGGTGAAGGAGCTTGAGACGGCCTTTCGCTCCTTCAGGAAGGCGGTTGGTTCACGACTGCCGACGAAGCCGCGCGGCTTCCACAGCATGACGATGACCATGGCCATGCCGAACAGCAGCATGCGGTAGAGTTCCGGTGTGAAGTCCGGTCCGAAGACCTGCTTGAGGAAGTCGAGTTCGCGCAACGCCTCGGTGCCGCCGATCATCACCATTGCGGCGACCGCTATGCCGACCAGCGAGCCCATGCCACCGAGAACCACGATGGCCAGGATGATGGCCGATTCCAGGAAGACGAAGGATTCCGGGCTGACGAAGCCCTGCCGTGCGGCGAAGAATGCGCCGGCGAAGCCGCCGAACATCGCACCCGTGGCAAAGGCCGTAAGCTTCGTGGTGGTGGTGTTGATGCCGAGCGAGCGGCAGGCGATCTCGTCCTCGCGCAACGCTTCCCAGGCACGGCCGACCGGCATGCGCCGCAGCCGGATGGTGACGAAGGCTGTCAGCAGCGCCAGCGCCAGGATCAGGTAATAGAGGAAGATCTTGTAGTAGGCGCTCGATGTCGCCAGATGCAGCACCTTGGCGACGTAATTGGGGTCCGACACGTTGAAGGTCATCAGGCCGAAGAAGGTGACCTTCGGGATGCCGGAAATACCGGCTGAACCGTTGGTGACTTCCCGCCAGTTGATCAGCACCAGGCGGATGATCTCACCGAAAGCCAAGGTGACGATCGCCAGGTAATCGCCGCGCAGGCGCAGCACCGGGAAACCGAGCAGCACGCCCCAGAAGGCGGCCATGGCGCCGGCGGCCGGCAAAAGGATCCAGAACGACAGGCCGTACTGCGTGCCGAGCAGCGCATAGGCATAGGCGCCGACCGCGTAGAAGGCGACATAACCGAGGTCGAGCAGGCCGGCGAGGCCAACGACGATGTTCAGGCCCCAGGCCAGCATCACATAGATCAGGATCTGGATGCCGAAATTGTCGACCCATTTCAGCGAGCCTTGCAGTCCGCCGACGAACGACCAGGACATCAGCGACAGGATCGCCACCACCAGGATCGGATAGAGGATCAGCGCGGCAATGCCGAGTTTGGTGAAGTTGGCATGAATGAAGCCGCGGAAATAATAGATCACGCAGGCCAGCACATAGATGACCGACAAGGCGCGCAGGAACTGCAGATAGCCCGCCGGCTCCGCTCCCACCCATCCGACGAGAGAGCTGTTGACCGCAAACAACACCACCGCCGCGACCAAGGCCACGATGAAGGCCGGCAACTGGAAGAAGCGTGACGCCACGCTGGCCGGCAGCAGGCCGGTGGCGACGTCGGTGATCTTCTGGTTGGCCAGGAAGGGCTGTCCATAGGCGACATAGAGGAAGCGCCCGACAGCCGTGGCGATAACCACGGCGGCAAGCAGGCCCCAGCGTGTCGTCAGGACCAGTTCATTGGAAATGTTCTGGCCGGTCTTCAGGCCGATGAACAGCACGAACAGGCCAAACGATATGGCAGCGGCATAGAGCGCCTCACGCAATGCGCGCTGCATGGGGGTGGCGACGGTGTCGCGCTCCGGAGATACGGTGACGGCCATAGTCTCAGACCTTTTCGACTTCTGGCCGGCCCAATATGCCGGAAGGCAGGAAGATCAGCACGATGGCCAGGATCGAGAACGCCGCGACATCCTTGTAGTCGATCGAGAAATAGGCCGACCACATGCTCTCGATGAAGCCGATCATCAACCCGCCGACCACCGCGCCCGGCAGCGAACCGATGCCGCCCAGCACCGCCGCCGTGAAGGCTTTCACGCCCGGCGTGAAACCATCCGAGAAGGCAATGACGCCGTAATACATCAGGAACAAAGTGCCGGCGACCGCGGCAAGGGCCGCACCCATGATGAAGGTGATCGAGATGGTACGGTCGACATCGATGCCGAGCAGCGCCGCCATCTTGCGGTCCTGCTCACAGGCCCGTTGCGCTCGTCCAAGCGAGGTCTTGTTGACCAGATACCAGAACAGCGCCAGCAGCAGCGCCGTGACGACGACGATGATGATCTGCTTCAGCGACACGCTGATGCCGTTGATGTTGTAAACCTGGCTGACCATCGGCGGGATCGGCTTGTTGCGGGGACCCTGCGTCACCTGGACGAAGTTCGACAGCGCGATCGACATGCCGATGGCAGTGATCAGCGGGGCCAGTCGGAACGAACCGCGCAGCGGCCGGTAGGCCACCTTTTCGATCGTCCAGTTGTAGAGGCTGGTGAGCAGCATCGCCACGATCATCATGATCAGCAGCGCCAGCACAACCGGCACGGAATAGAACAGCGCGCCAAGGGCGAGGAAGACGATCAGTGCCGTGAAGGCACCCACCATGAAGATGTCGCCATGGGCGAAATTGATCATACCGATGATGCCGTAGACCATCGTGTAGCCGATCGCGATCAGCCCATAGATCGATCCCAGCGTCAGCCCGTTGATAAGCTGCTGGACAAAGTACTGCATGTGTACATGGCTCCCCTGGAATGTCGCCCATGCAGACGCATTCCTTTTCGTATTTCCCCTAGTCGTAAAGTTTCGAGCCCGGATTGCAACGTCATTTTTCAATCGTCATGCGTGTTTTCGAAGCACGCCGCCCGATTGCCCGTTTTCCATCATCCGACCCCTGGACTATCGCGGACCCTACCATTGGCATAACGCAATGTCTTTGACGATTCGACCGCATCATGCGCTCCGTTTCGAAGAAATCGCCGTCAAAATTAGGTGATGAAAGGAATCCTTGCGTTTTTGGCACGATCCATTTTTCAGGTCGTTGCTTTCCGCTAGGTCAGGATTCCCATCACTTGACAACAAACCCGTGCGCGAACGGGTCGCGGTCGTCGATGAAGATGGTGTTCAGTCCGGTCATCCGCGCCCAGCCGCCGATCGAGGCAATGATGGCCGGCTTGCCGGCCACGCTGACATCCTTTTCGACCTTGCCCTTGAACAGCGAACCGATGATCGATTCATGCACGAAGCTGTCTCCGGCCTTGAGTTTGCCCTTGGCATGAAGCTGCGCCATGCGCGCCGAGGTGCCGGTGCCGCAGGGCGAGCGGTCGATCGCCTTGTCGCCGTAGAACACGGCATTGCGGGCATCCGCCCCATCCACCGTCGGCGCACCGGTCCACAGCATGTGCGACAGCCGGTTGATGCCAGGATTTTCCGGATGCACGAAGGAATATTTCTCGTTGAGCCGCTGCCGCACCACCGGGCTCCAGGCGATGAAGTCGCCCGCCGAATGATCGGCCATGTCGCGATAGTTCTCCTGCGGCTCGACGATGGCGTAGAAGTTGCCGCCATAGGCGACGTCGACGGTGATTTCACCGAGCCCAGGGCATTCGACCGTCAGCCCCTCGGCATGGAGGAAGGATGGCACATTGGTGATGCGCACCTCCTCGACATAGTCGCCGACCTGCTTGTATTCGGCGACGACCAGCCCGGCCGGCGTGTCGAGCCTGAGCACGCCCGGCGTCTTTGGTTTGATCAGTCCGTGCTCGATGGCCATCGTCACCGTACCGATCGTGCCATGGCCGCACATCGGCAGGCAACCGGAGGTTTCGATGAACAGGATGGCGATGTCGCAATCCTCGCGCGTCGGCGGATAGAGGATCGAACCGGACATCACGTCGTGGCCGCGCGGCTCGAACATCAGCCCGGTGCGGATCCAGTCATACTCGGCCAGAAAATGCGCACGCCGCTCCATCATCGTCGCGCCCTGCAACAGCGGGCCGCCGCCGGCGACCAGCCGCACAGGATTGCCGCAGGTGTGGCCGTCTATGCAGAAGAAGGATTTCTTGGCCATGACGCTCCTCGAAAATCAAAAACCCGAAAAAATCAAAATCGTTGCGGACTGAAGGGGGCCAGATCGATCGGCGGAGTCTGCCCCAGGACAAGATCCCTGATCAACCGTCCGGTGGCCGCCGCCTGGGTCAGGCCGAGATGGCCATGGCCGAAGGCATAGACCACCGACCGCTTTCCCGGCGCGCCGCCGATGACGGGCACTGAATCCGGCAGCGAGGGGCGGAACCCCATCCATTCGCGCCCACCCGAGGGATCGAGCCCCGGCAGGAATTTCTGTGCCTTCTGCAGCAGCGCCTTCGACCTGGCATAATTGGGCGGCCGCTCGATGCCGCCGAGTTCGACGGCGCCGCCGACCCGCAGGCCCGTTTCGAGCGGCGTGACGACGAAACCATGGCCGGAGAAGATCAGCATCCGCTTCACGTCGAAGGCACTCGTGGGCAAGGTGGTGTTGTAGCCGCGCTCGGTCTCCAGCGGAATGCGATCGCCGAGTTGCTTGGCCAGCAGATGCGACCAGGCGCCGGCGGCGACGACGAGGTGCCGGGCCTGTCTGGTCGTGCCGTCTGCCAACGTCAGCGTCGCTCCATCCTGATCCGCCGCGACTTGGCTGATCCGGACCAGCTCAAAGCGAGCGCCCTTGGCCTGCGCATAGGTCCACACCGCTTTGCCCAGCAGTTTCGGGTCGGCGACCGTCTTCCATCCCGGCACGAATGTGCCTTTGATGAAGCGCGGCGACAGGCCCGGCTGCAAGGCGGCCAGTTCCTCGCCCTCGACGTGGCGGAAACCGATGCCGAAACGCTTACGCGCCGCCCAGCCGGGCAGCCCGGCCTGAAATTCGGCTTCGCTTTCGTAAAGCTCGAGCGAGCCATCCTCGCGCAGCATCGACCGCGTGCCGGAGCGGTCGAGCAAGCCCATCCACTCCGCCTCGGCAAGCTTCATCATGCCTGCTTGAGCGGCAAGGCTCGCCTCGTATTTCCCCGGCGCACCGGCGCGCCAGAAGCGGATCAGCCAGGGCAGAAGCGTCGGCAGGTAGGCGGGCGGGATGCTGAGCGGGCCGAGCGGATCGGCCAGCCATTTCGGCAGCTGCCGCATCATGCCCTTGTGCGCCAGCGGCAGCACGTCGGAGAAGGCGAAGGCGGCGGCATTGCCCGAGCTCGTCTCCTCGCAAATGCCTGTGCGATCGAAGACGGTGACCCTGCGTCCCGCCTCAGCGAGAGAAGCAGCGGCACAGATACCGATGATGCCGCCACCGACGATGGCTATGTCCAACCCTTCTCCCCGTTCACGGGGAGAAGGCGCCCGAAGGGCGGATGAGGGGCTGCGCCCCGCTTCTGTCGACTTGGAATTTCCTTGCACGTGGGCGCTGCCCCTTATCTGGCTGCCACCATCTTCTCCCTGCGAACAGGAAGAAGAAGCCTCAGAACTGCGGCAGTGTCGGCCGCACCGCGAGCGCATCCTTGACGATCTTCTCGACGGACTTGCGGCGATCGCCAGACAGCGGCTGTCGCGGCATACGAACGCGGTCATTTGTGTTGATCGCGAACACTTCGGCAAGCTTGATGTTTTGGACCAGATAGGTCGAGACGTCGAGATCGAGCAGCGGCCGGAACCAGCGGTAGATGCCGAGCGCCTCTTCGCGGCGACCCTGCTTCATCAGCTGGTAGATGGCGACCGTCTCGCGCGGGAACGCGGTGACCAGTCCGGCCACCCAACCGATGGCGCCGACCGACAGCGCCTCGAAGGCCAGATTGTCGACGCCGGTGAACAGGTCGTAGCGAGTGCCCAGGCGATTGATGATCTCGGTCGAACGACGGATGTCGTCGGAGGATTCCTTGATCGCGACAAAGCGCTCGTCCGACGCCAGCTCCTCCATCTGGTCGACGCTGACGTCGACGCGGTAGGCAAGCCGGTTGGAGTAGATCATGACCGGCAGGTCGCCAGCCTGCGCGACCGCGCGCAGCGCCGCGACCGTCTCTTCCGCATTGGTGTGGTAGATCGGGCTCGGCACGACCATCAGGCCGTTGGCGCCTTCCCGGCTCGCGCGCTTGGCGATGCTGGCGGCCTCGCGTGTGCCGGCCTCGTTGACCGTCAGCAGCACCGGCTTCTTGCCGGCGACCTTTTGTGCGGTCTTCAGCACCTCGATCTTCTCATCGGGCGACAGCATCGGCCCCTCGCCGAGCGATCCGCAAACGATGATGCCGTCGCAGCCAGCTTCCATCTGCAGGTTGAAGCAGCGCTCCATCTCGGCATGATCGAGGCGATCATCCGCGGTGAATTTGGTCGTGACGGCAGGAAAAACTCCGGTCCACATGATCATCTCTCCATCTGATATATCACTGGTATATCTATTAACAAACCCGCTGTCAATGCGAAATCCGTTATGATATATTCAAGATATATCAGGAGAGCGCATTTGATATCCACGGCAGCAAGCACCTCGGCGGAGCCGGCCGCGACCAGGGCCTACCATGTGCTCGAGCACATGATCGTCACGCTCGAACTGGCCCCGGCAAGCTTCGTCACCGAGGGCGCCCTGATCGACAGGCTCGGGCTTGGCAGGACACCGGTGCGCGAGGCGATCCAGCGGCTGGCCTGGGAAGGGCTGCTCGACATCAGGCCGCGCGCGGGCATCGCCATCGCCCCGCTGCATCCCGGCGACTGGCTGCGCGTGCTCGATGCGCGTCGCGGCGTCGAGGTGGTGCTGGCCCGCTCGGCCGCCCGCTTCGTCACCCGCGAGGCCGCCGACCTGTTTCACGAAGCAGCGCTTGCCATGCAGAAAGCGGTGATCTCGGGCAACGTGCTTGCCTTCATTCAGGCCGACAAGGCACTTGACGAAGCGTTGGCGCTGGCTGCCGACAATCCCTTCGCCGCCCGTTTGGCCGCCCCGTTGCAGACCCACAGCCGCCGCTTCTGGTTCCGCTACAAGGCCGAGACCGGTCTTGCCGAATCCGCCGAGCACCATGTCGCGCTGATCCGCTCGATCCTTGCCGGCGACGAGGAGGCCGCGGCCAAGGATGCCAAACGTCTGATGGCGCTGCTGCGCGGCCACGCCGAAACGGCGGCGACGCGCTGAGCGTCTTTTAATCCGATGCGCTTTCGTCGCCGGTGCTTCCTCGAAGCTCGGATCACGTCCCTGGCAAGGCAGCCGCCGCCATCAACGAACCGTCCCAGCCTTCGCCCGCCGTGATGACGCAGCTCTGACCATGCGTGTCGGTGGCAAGGATCGTCCAGGTGCCCTGGTCGGAGACGAATATCTCAAGAATGACGCTCGGGTTGACCAGGCCGCGCGCAGCCTCGCTTTCGTGGAATTTTTCCCCGAGCGCTTTGATCATATCCGCACGGGCTGCGCATTGCTCCGCCATCGCCGGGACGGCGGCAAACGCGGAAACCGCCGCGAAAAATAGCGTTGCCACAAGACGGGTCATCTGACACCTCCTTGCGCCAGACGATGTCCCCGAAGCTGTCGCCAGCGCCGTTGCTTGATCTGCCGTACCTCCTTGCGGCAGGACTGCAAACCAAGACGGCAGATGCCCACTTGGTTCCATCA
>NZ_RZRO01000077.1:0-30176 GCF_003997975.1 Mesorhizobium sp. M7A.F.Ca.US.005.03.1.1 | reverse complement strand
CAATAGGGCAGTAGGGCAGTAGGGCAGTAGGGCAGTAGGGCAGTAGGGCAGTAGGGCAGTAGGGCAGTAGGGCAGTAGGGCAGAGACCTCCAGGCAATTCACTTGTTGTCACATATTGCCCTACTGCCCTACTGCCTTATTCCCCTACATCTTATCGATCACCGACTGCACGCCCTCGGTCGGGGCGTCGACGGACGATCCGGCTACCATGATGGCGGCGACGATCGCTTCGGGGTCGTCGACGACCAGCGGCTTGACCCGCTGCGCGGTGTGGATGAAGCCTTCGGCGGCCATGTGATCGAGCAGCGCCAGCATCGGATCCCAAAATCCTTTGACATTGGCGAAGACGATCGGCTTGCGATGATGGCCAAGTTGTCCCCAGGTCATGATCTCGACGATCTCCTCGACCGTGCCGATGCCGCCCGGCAGTGCCACAAAGGCGTCGGATTTCTCGAACATCTTGTGCTTGCGCTCGTGCATGTTGTCGGTGATCAAGAGTTCATCGAGCCGGTCAAGCGCTGTTTCGCTCGCCTCCTTGTTGATCAGGAAGCGCGGAATGATGCCCGTCACCTTGCCGCCGGCCTTGAGCGCGCCTTCGGCGACAGCGCCCATGATGCCTTTGGTGCCGCCGCCATAGACCAGCCGCAATCCCGCTTTGGCAATTGAGCGCCCGAGCAGGTGTCCGGCCTTGATATAGATTTCATCGCGGCCCGGAGACGAGCCGCAATAGACGCAGACGGATCGAATCGTGTTCATGTCGATGATTGGTGATTGGGTCTGAAAGCGCGGTCAAGCCCCAAGGGTTAACGGCCTGGGCTTTTTCTTGTCGGTATTGCTAAAACAGGCTAGACCGGCGTTAGGTGGCTAAGGGGTAGGGAAATATGGCAATTAATCCACTGAAGGCGTTCCTGTTCGCGGCGGGTGGGACCGTTGCGGCCGCGGGAACCGCCTATGTAGCGGGCGCACTCGACCCGTATCTCAATCCCACGCCGCCGGCGCAAGTGGCGGCGCAGACGCCGCCCGCAGCGGCAAAATCGGCCGATCCCGGCACCGAAGCGCGGCTGCCCGCCGCTGAAGTCCCGGCGGCTCCCGCCGCAGTGCCCCAGGCAACGGCACCCGCCGCACCGGCCGCGGACGCGGCGGCGCCTGCTGCGACCGGTCCGGTCGCACCGTCCTTCGATGTCGTGCGCGTCGAAAGCAATGGCTCGATTGTCGTCGCCGGCAATGCGGCGCCCAACGCCAAGGTCGAAATCCTCAATGGCTCGACGGTGCTTGGCTCGACGGTCGCTGGTCCCGATGGCGCCTTCGTTATCATTCTCGATGATCCGCTGAAGCCCGGCGATTATACGATCGCGCTGCGCGCGACCACCGGTGACGTCGTAACGCCCTCGGTGCAGACCGCCGTCGTTTCGGTTCCCAAGGATGCGGCCGGCCAGGTGCTGGCCATGGTCGAGGAGCCGGGCAAGCCGGCCGAATTGCTGACCGTTCCCGCACCCGAGACAAAGCCGGCTGCTCCGGCCGCCGCGCCGGCTGCTCCCACAGCCGAAGCCCCCGCAACCGCTCCGGCGCCAGCCGCCCCAGCGCCAGCCGTGGTCGACGCGACACCGGCTCCTGCAGCGCCGGCGACGCCGCCCGCTGCAGGCGTGACCGAGCCCAAGATCGTCGTCGAGGCGGTCGAGATCGACGGCAGCAAGATCTTTGTCGCCGGCCTCGCCGATGCCGGCCGCAAGGTGCGCGCGTATGCCAACGACATCCTGCTCGGTGACGCGCAAACTTCGACGGACGGTCATTTCCTGGTCGAGGCGACGCGCGACATTCCGGTCGGCAGCTACACAATCCATGTCGACGGCCTCGATGCCGACGGTGTGACAGTTGTGGCCCGCGCGGCCGTACCGTTCGAGCGTGAGCCCGGCGAAGCGATCGCCGCCGTGGCACCCTCGGCGCCGAAGCCCGTTCAGCCCAAGCCGGCCGCACCTGCCGCCGCCGAGGCGCCGGCCGCGGCCGAAACGGCCCCGGCCACGACGCCTGCTCCCGCCGCCGAGGCTCCGGCCGTTGTGGCGGAGGCGACGCCGCCAAGCGATGTGCCCGAGACCGTGGCGCCCAAGCTTGAACATGCCGACGGCGCCGTCATCATCCGCCGCAACGACACGCTGTGGCGGATCTCGCGGCGCGTCTATGGCCACGGCGTACGCTTCTCGACCATCTACCTCGCCAACCAGGACCAGATCAGTGATCCCGACCGCATCTGGCCGGGCCAGGTGTTCAAGGTCCCGGAAAAGTCGAAGGAAGGCGAAGCCGCCGACCTCAAGGCCATGGGCGAGCAGGCAACGACAGCGCCCGCCAAGACGGAGTAGGGTTTGAGCGCCGACGGTTGAGCGCAATCTCCCCCTTGTGGGAGATGCCCGGCAGGGCAGAGGAGGGCGCTGTCTCGCCAGCCTGTCGGCCAAATCCGGTCGAGCTACCTTACGGCTGCTCGTAATGCTTTGATCGTGGAAAGTCGCGATCCTTCGCGCCCCTCTCTGTCCTGCCGGACATCTCTCCCACGAGGGGGAGATTGGCGGTTCCGGCGCTCTGCCCATAGGGTTAGCTTGCCCCGTGCCAGTTCATCGTCTATCGCCGATGAACGATGGCAGAATCCCTGATGGAAACAAACGCATCATGCGGCGGTCCGGACAGCCGTGCGGTCGCCGCCCGACTTGCAGCGCTTTCCCATCCGGCGCGGATCGAAATCCTGAAACACCTATCGACGAGCAGTTCCTGCTGCTGCCGCGAGGTCGTCGACCGCTTAGATCTGGCGCAGTCCACCGTGTCACAACATCTGAAAATACTGGTCGAAGCCGGGCTGGTTCGCTTCGAGCCCGATCGCCAGCGCTCGCGCTATGCGATCGACCATGCCGCGCTCGCCGATGTCTCCGCATCGGTGGCCGCTCTCGTCAATTCCTGCTGCTCCGGCCGCTGAAATAAGAAGAAGGCACAAGAAATGGCCGAAAAAACCGTCTCCGACTCCTCGACTTTCAAGACGCTGCTCAATTTGTGGCCTTACATGTGGCCAGCGGATCGCGCCGATCTGAGAGCCCGGGTCACATGGGCGACGCTGTTGCTGGTCGTCGCCAAGCTGACGCTGGTCGCCGGTCCCTATTTCTTCAAATGGGCGACCGACGCGCTGGCCGGCGACGCCAAATCGGCGCCGCCGCTGCCGAGCTTCCTGCTGGCGCCCGTCATGCTGGTCGTCGCCTACAATGTCGTGCGCCTGGTGCAGCTTGGCTTCAATCAGTTGCGCGACGCGCTGTTTGCCCGCGTCGGCCAATATGCCGTGCGCCAGCTCGCCTTCCGTACTTTCGTTCACATGCACCAACTGTCGCTGCGCTTCCATCTCGAGCGCCGCACCGGCGGCCTGTCGCGCATCATCGAGCGCGGCACCAAGGGCATCGAGACGATCGTGCGCTTCATCATGCTCAACACGGCGCCGACCATCCTCGAATTCGCGCTGACCACGGGCATCTTCGCCTACACCTATGGCTGGAAATATGTGGTCGTCGTCGCGGTCACCGTCTGGGTCTATGTCTGGTTCACGGTCCGCGCCAGCGACTGGCGCATCTCGATCCGCCGCGACATGAACGACAGCGATACCGACGCCAACACCAAGGCAATCGACTCGCTGCTCAACTACGAGACGGTGAAATATTTCAACAATGAGGGCATGGAAGCCGAGCGCTTCGACCGCTCCATAGCACGCTACGAGGTCGCCGCGACGCGCATCTGGACCTCGCTTGGCTGGTTGAATTTCGGGCAGGGCATCATCTTCGGCCTGGGCACCGTCATCGTCATGTGCATGTCGGCGCTCGAAGTGCAGGCCGGCACGCAGACGGTCGGTGACTTCGTCTTCATCAACGCCATGCTGATGCAGCTGTCGGTGCCGCTCAATTTCATCGGCTTCATCTACCGCGAAATCCGCCAGGGGCTCACCGATATCGAGCAGATGTTCGATCTGCTGGATGTGCCGCAGGAGATCGTCGACAAGCCGGATGCCAGGCCAATCGCGGTCAGCGCCGGCAAGGTCGAGTTCCGCGACGTGCACTTCTCCTATGACCCGAACCGGAAGATCCTGAAGGGCATCAGCTTCGAGGTGCCGGCCGGCAAGACCGTCGCCATTGTCGGGCCTTCGGGTGCCGGCAAGTCGACCATCTCGCGGCTTCTGTTCCGCTTCTACGACGTGCAGGGCGGCCAGGTGCTGATCGATGGCCAGGATATCAGGGACGTGACGCAGGAGAGCCTGCGCGGGGCGATCGGCATGGTGCCGCAGGACACCGTGCTGTTCAACGACACCATCGCCTACAACATCCGCTATGGCCGCATCGGTGCCAGCGAGGAGGATATGCGCAAGGCGGCCGAACTCGCTCAGATCGGCCCGTTCATCGAGCGATTGCCTGACGGCTACAAGTCGATGGTCGGCGAACGCGGGCTAAAACTTTCGGGCGGCGAGAAGCAGCGCGTGGCAATCGCCCGCACCATTTTGAAGGCGCCGCCGATCCTGATGCTCGACGAAGCGACCTCGGCGCTCGACAGCCACACCGAACAGGAGATCCAGGCCGCGCTCGATCTGGTCAGCCGTGGCCGCACCACCATCGTCATCGCTCACCGCCTGTCGACGGTGATCACGGCCGATGAGATCATCGTGCTGCAGGACGGCCAGATCGCCGAGCGCGGCACCCATGCCGAGCTGATGCGCAAGCATGGCCTCTACGCCTCGATGTGGGACCGCCAGCGCGAGGCGACCGAGGCCGAAGAGCGGCTGCGCTTGGCTCGCGAAGGCGACGAACTTGGTGTCATCGTCCGCCGGCGCACGTCGGAGGTGAATTGAAGGTTCGGCGTGTGATCTGATTTTTGCACTTGATCTCAACTTAAGTTGAGATTGTAGGCCGTTCCTGGAGCCCAAAAAACACCATGATCCAGGAACGGAGCAATCGAAATGAGCAAGATAAATCAGACTGTTAACGGCGGCAGCGTGTTCAGGGTGGACAAATTCGTCGTCCCGGCCGGCGCCCGCGAGGAGATACTCGCCAAGGTCAGGACAACGCATGAATTGCTGCGCCTGCAGCATGGCTTCGTGCAGGATTTCCTGCTCGAGCAATTCTCCGGGCCGGGCGAATTCAACCTCGTCACCATCGTCGAATGGGAAAGCCAGGCGGCCGTCGACAATGTCGTGCCGATCGTCAAGGCCGCGCACGAGCGCATCGCCTTCAACCCGCAGGAGACGATCGCCCGGCTCGGCGTTCGCGCCGACATCGCCAACTATCAGAGGGTTCCCGGGCTGTAGCAAGGCTGTTACGGCCAGCCGATGCCAGGTGCCGGCGCTTCGACGCTGAACACCTGGCCGGTGCGGGCGTCGCTGACCATATGCTCGAAGCCGCGCCATTCGGCGGCGAGAATGAACAGCGTTTTCCTGTCGGTGCCGCCCAGCATGCAGGCAAAGCAGCCGCGATCGACGGTCACTGTCTGCAGCACCTCGCCGCCTTCACGCACCCGCACGCAACGCTTGTTGGGAACATCCGCATACCAGGCCGCCCCTTCGGCATCGAGGCAGATGCCGTCGGGATAGCCGTCGAGGTCGGCCCAGACCCTTCGGTTGGCAAGGCTGCCGTCGGCGGCAATGTCGAAGGCGGTCAGCCGATTGGCATGGGATTCCGCGACAATCAGCGTCTTGTTGTCCGGGCTCACTGCCATGCCGTTGGCAAAGGCGATATTTTCCGCCACCTGCCGGACCGCGCCGTCCGGCGTGATCAACACGATGGTGCCGGGGCTGAAATGCTCGCCAGAAGCCGGCGCCGGTCCGCCGCCATTGACATAGGTGTTGCCGCGCCCGTCGACGACGATCTCGTTCCAAGGGCTTTTCGACAGGTCACGCAAATCGGCGCGAGTGACGAGGCTCCCGTCGGCCTCCTGTCGTAGCAGCAGCCCTTCGCGGCCGGAGATGACGAGCAGGCGGCCATCCGGCAGCCAGTCAATGGAGTAGGGCAGGACAGCCGGTACGGTGAGCATGACCTCGCGGTTGCCGTCGGCATCGACGGCGATAATCTCGCCGGTGCCCCAGTTGCAAAGCCACAGCCGTCCGTCATGCCAGCGCGGCGACTCGCCGAAAGCGAGACCGGCAGTGACGAGATGCGCTTGGGGGGCAGGTGGTTTCTGCATGTAGGGGACTCCTTGTTGAGTGCGTCAGCATCGCCAAATGGTCCATGATGGCGCTGTCTCACCAAGGACGGGCGAGGCAGCGGTCTGCCGACAGGCACAGAACCGATAATTTTGGTTTGGCTGCTCTTTGCTGAGTTCGCGACGAAGCCTCGAGGTCAGTTTTTGGAGTGTTCTTCAAACTATCGGTTGAAGTGTTCTTCAAAATATTGGTAAGACGCAGTGAAAATGAATTTCAAGCGCCTTTTTATCCACTTTTCCAAGTGATATTCTGCTGACAGACTCTGATCTACCGGTATTGCTTTCCTCCGGGTAAGAAGGCTTTGGAATGTTCGGAATTTTTTCGCGAAAGAAAAGGCTGCAGCAGTCGACAACGATTTCGGCGCACCAGCCGGAGCAACCGACGGCCAGTCCGCGCGTGACTTCAATTGTTGTCCCGTTTTCAGCAGTCGAGCGCGCCGCTAAGGAAAACTACGTTGCTGACCTCGTGACTGCAGTCATGGATTTCGTGACCGCAATGTTTGATCAGGGCCTCTACAAAGATCACGAAATACCGCCGTCAGCGAGGCAGTTTTTTCACGCTTACCTATACGGGATGGAAGTGGCTAATGGCGGCCATAGCCAATTTATTCACAATTACCGTGATCACCTCGATAAAGTCACCTCGGATGTGCATTTGGCTTTGGCTGGAATGCGAGCAGAAAACCATTTAGCTATTTTGAAACAGATGGTTGCTTGGGTCCGGGAACATCCCAAGGAAGCGGAGGAACAGACTGGATTCGAAGGTGGCCGCGCTGATTTCCTTGATGGACTCGACGATCTTTTTTACAAGGAGGAAGACAGCGTCCCGATGCTTGCCCGCGCAGTGGGTTGGATAGCCTCCTGGCCTGAACTGGAGATTGTCGACGATGCCGAATGCCAGGAGGCCACTCTTGACATTGTGATGGCCAACTCCAGGCGCGAACCTCGATTGCGCCATCGTTCGGTGTTCCATCTGAAAGCAGTGATGACGAGCCGACTTGAAGTGGGCATCGGGCTCGCCTGTGCAGCTTTGCCGCAGCCCGAGGTTAAGCTCGGGCTCGGCAAAGGACGGATGTTGGACATAGATGGCGAGAAGCAGATGACATTTCCGGTCGTAACCAACGCCGGCAGGGTGCGTTTGTGCGTAGTCACGCCAACGCATGCGGCTGCATACCAGTACCTGGCTGCTGATGGTACAGAACTGCAACTCGACCTCGGACCGGTCGATAGCGTTGATGAGTTACTTGGCGAAGGTGCTCCACGTGTCGGTCTGAAGCTGTCGCATGTCGGCGCTGATTCAATAGCGACAGTCATCGAACTGGCTGATGAATACGGGGCACCAGCAGCCCTCGACCTTCTTTTGCGCAGGGCTGGAATTGATACGGCAGGAGCAGTTGCTTTGCCATCGATGCTGATTCCGAGCGAGGGAGGATCGGTCGTCAGTTGGACAGTTGCTGCTGACGGTAGACTGCTGTTTTTGGTGTCCTCTCCCAACGGGAGCGCGCTCTTGAGGTCGGGCGCCGAAGATCCGCTGGCGGATGCCCATAGGCTTGAGATCGAAGAACATTTTGTGCGCGCCGAAGCCGATGGTGCCAACTGATCTGGGCTGATTGTCTCGTAATTCTGACGCCAGTGGCACAGGCATGCGAGCCGGTCGCGACCTCACGAACGCGGAGCGTTCGGCTATCCTGAGGCGACAGGCCCTTGCCCGTTCGCCCGCGCCGCCGATTGTTGCGTTGCGGCGAGGGGGGCTTTCGGCTATTGAGGCCGGACTTGAAACGGAGCCTGTTTTTAGCTGATGAGCCTTGTCGATACGGTCAAGAACGCGTTCGTACCGATCCATCGCGAAGGCTATCCCTTCATCGCGGCCTTTGGCGCGGCGACGCTTTTCCTCGGCTATTTCTCCTCGGTCCTGTTCTGGATCGGTCTGATCCTGACGGCCTGGTGCGTTTATTTCTTCCGCGATCCCGAGCGCGTCACGCCGGTCGACGACCGCTTGGTGGTCAGCCCCGCCGACGGCATCATCTCGGCGGTCGGGCCGGCCGTGCCGCCGCGCGAACTCGGCCTCGGCAATGTCGAGATGACCCGCATCTCGGTGTTCATGAATGTCTTTTCCTGTCACGTGAACCGCGCCCCGGTACGCGGTCGTATCGTCAGGATCGAACACCGGCCCGGAAAATTCCTCAACGCCGAACTCGACAAGGCCAGCACCGAGAACGAGCGCAACGGCCTGGTCATCGAAAGCCCCAACGGCACGATCGCCGCCGTCCAGATCGCCGGCCTGGTGGCGCGGCGGATCGTCTGTTGGGCCGAGGCGGGCGGCTCGATCGGCACCGGCGAGCGTTTCGGCTTGATCCGCTTCGGCTCGCGCGTCGATGTCTTCCTGCCCTTGACCGCCACGCCGCGCGTTGCCGTCGGCCAGACAGCGGTCGGCGGCGAAACCGTGCTGGCCGAATTCGGCGGTGTCGCCGGCACACCCCTCGTGCGGATTTCCTGAGCCGTGGGCACGCAGTATAAGAAGTTCGAGGCCCATGCCAGCGGCGGTCCGCGCATCCGCGAGATCCCGATGCGCATGGTGCTGCCCAACCTCGTCACCGTGCTTGCCATCTGCGCCGGTCTGTCGGGCATCCGCTTCGGCTTCGAAGGCCGCTTCGAGCCGGCCGTGGTGATGGTGCTGCTGGCCGCTTTCCTCGACGGCATTGATGGCCGCTTGGCGCGGATGCTGAAGGCAACCTCCAAATTCGGCGCCCAGATGGATTCGCTGGCCGACATCGTCAATTTCGGCGTCGCCCCGGCTTTGGTGCTTTATGCCTTCCTGCTCGACCGTGCCGGCTCGCCGGGCTGGATTGCGGCCTTGCTGTTCGCCATCGCCTGCGGGCTAAGGCTCGCCCGCTTCAACGTGCTCGACGACGAGAAGGCCGACCGCCCGATATGGCAGTCCGAATATTTCGTCGGCGTGCCGGCGCCGGCTGGTGCTGTGCTGGTGATGCTGCCGCTCTATCTCTATTTCCTGCGCACAGGGCTGGAGCCCAGTCGTCCAGCGGCCTTCGTCGCCACCGGCTTTACCATACTGGTCGCCTTCCTGCTGGTCAGCCGGCTGCCGGTCTATTCCGGCAAGAGCCTGAAAATCCCGGGCGACAGGGTGTTGCCGATCATCCTGGGTGTCGTGCTCTACGTACTGCTGCTGATGACCTACCCCTGGTACACGCTGACCGCTTCGGTTGCCGGCTACCTGATCTTCCTGCCGTTCAGTGTGCGCGCCTATTCGAAACGCGCCAAGCTGGAGGGCGAGAAGGTACCGCCTTCGGATATAGGTTAGAAGGTCGGCGGAAGTGCTTGATCCGACTCAGGCCGCGACGCCGAGCCCCAGCCTGTCGATCGCCAGCTTTCGGGTCGAGACATAGTCGGTCTTGCCCGAACCCAGCACCGGGATTTCCTCGACCTTGACGATGTCGTTGGGCACCATCAGTTCGGCGGCGCCCGCTTGTTTGCCGAATCTGCGCAACTCGTCGGGATTGGCGTCGTCGGCGGTGGTGACCAGCACAATGCGCTCGCCGCGCCTCTTGTCCGGCACCGCTACCGCCGCATGGCGTTCTTCCGGCCACAACGACTGCACCAGCATCTCGACAGCACCCAGCGACACCATCTCGCCGGCGATCTTGGCGAAGCGCTTGGCGCGGCCGCGAATGGTGATGAAGCCTTCGCGGTCGACAGCGACGATGTCGCCGGTGTCGTGCCAGCCCGTCAGCGGCTGCAATTCACCGGGGCGGTCCGATGTCATATAGCCCATCATCAGGTTCGGTCCGTCGAGCCACAATTGGCCGGCATCGGAAATGCCTTCGATCGGCTCAAGCTTCATGCGCATGGCCGGCAGCAGCCGCCCGACGGTACCGTCGCGGCCATGGATTGCCGTGTTGACGGCAACCACCGGTGCCGCCTCTGTCAGCCCGAACCCTTCGATGATCTCGGCCTGGAAGCGTTCGCGATAGACGCGGCGGGTTTCCGGCTTCACCGCCTCGGCGCCGGCAACGACGAAGCGCAGGCTGGAAAAATCGCCGTCCTTGGCGGTACGCGCATAGTTGGCGAGGAACGTGTCGGTGCCGAACATAATGGTCGGTTTCACCTTGCGCGCAACCTCGGGGATGATCTTGTAGTGCAGCGGCGAGGGGTAGAGGAACAGTTTTACCCCGGTGACCAGCGGCAGGATGGTGCCGCCCGTCAGGCCGAACGAATGGAACACCGGCAGCACGTTGAGCAGGATGTCGGCGGGCGAGATGGTGATGCGCGCCTCAGCCTGCATGGCGTTGGCGTAAAGGTTCTTGTGCGACAGCACGACTGCCTTCGGCGTGCCTTCCGAGCCCGAGGTGAACAGGATCACCGCCGGCTTGGCCGCGTCCTGTCGCTGCAGCGGCCAGCGCCACAGCAAGGCGGCGGCAAGCTTGTCCAGCGCGGTGACGCTCTCCCGCACATCCTCGAGCCAGAGAAGCCTGGCGCCGCCCTTTTCGACCGCCGCGACGATATCGGCAAGGTCGGCCTTCTCGACGAACGCGCGGGACGAAATCACGGTCCTTATCACCGCCGTGCGCACGGCCGCGGTGACGCTCGCCGGCCCGGCCGTGTAGTTGATCATCGCCGCCACCCGGCCGGCCGACAGAAGGCCGGTGAGCGACAGCACGACGCCATTGGCATTGGGCAGCATCACGCCGACTGCCTCGCCCGGAGCCGTTACCGCCTCGAAGCGCCTGCCCAGGACGCGGGCGCCGATGAACAGCTTGCGGTAGCTCAGCGCGCCGGAGATCACGTCCTCGATGATGATATGCGAAGCGCCGACGCGGTCGGCGGCATCGCGCATGGCCAGGAACAGGCCACGATCGAGGTTGGTGCCGAAGAGCCGCGCCTCGGCGACACGGTCGAACAGCGCGTTGGTGTTCGAGGCCTGCTCGGGGTTGCGCGCCACCAACTCAGTGATGGTCATCGGCTCCAGCACGCTGATCGACAGTTGCGGAAACCAGTGTCGTGGCGCCTTGTCCCCAGGCGTCAGCGACACCGGCAGGCTGCGCGCGCCGCCGACGAAGATCGGCACGATCTTGGCATCGGCCTGCATGGCGATGCGGGTGACGGCACGAAACAACCGAAACGTCTTGACGTCGGGCTCGACTGCATCCGGCAGATAGACAGCGAGCCGGCCCTTGCCCTTCAGCACCCGCACCAGCCGGCGGCTGACGAAGACATGTTCGGCGTTGAAGGCGATGGTACGGCCAAGCTCGCGCCAAGGTTCGAGCCACGGCGAGCGCGCCGAGACCTCATCGAGAATATGCAGCGTGTCTTCCGGCAGCAGCGACAGCATCAGCGCCGGCTCGAAGCGCGATTGATGAGAGATGACGTAGATGACTGGGGCCTGCGCCTTGCGGGCGATCCTGATGCGGCTGTCTCCGATCCGGTAGGCAAGCTTGAACGGGACATAGAGCAGCGCCTGGGTGAAGCGTAGGCCGAGGCGGAATTTTTCCGCCACGCCAATCAGGAGCCAGGCCAGAACAAGACCCGCAAGCAGCGCCAGTGTCAGGATCATGCCGCGTCTCTCCCAACGTTTTTAGCATCTCGGCTCTTTGCGGCCGTGTCGGCCAGAACCTAGACGATGTGGGAGCAAGGTCAATGCGGAGCTTTTGCTTCCCTTGGTGCGGGAAGCTGCTTCTCACGCCGCCTGCAGCCGTCCACTGATGAAACGAAATTCCTGCGTCTTGCCGCCATAGCCGTAAGCGGCTGCCGGCACTTCATGCACGAAGGCGTAGCTCTCCTCGTGCACGCCGCCCAGCAGACGGCCGAAGGCTGCGAAGATCGCCTTCAGATAGGCCTCCAGCTCAAGCTTGGTGTTGGTGCCGTCGACCACCTTGATATCAAGCCAGAACGTGTTGGTGCCGTGCTCGGCCAGCGACTTGCCGCCGGCGAACCAGTGCTGCGGATCGACATAGGACACGGCAACTGCCGTGATCGTCGGGTCCTTGCGCAGCTGCGTCGCGGTGATTTCTGTGGCCTCCTTTGCGATGCGAGCGGAAAGCGCCGCGTCAGGTTTGCCGGTGACGCTGATGTTGATGATAGGCATTCTTCTTCTCCTTGGCTTGAGCGGCGTCCGATCGCCGTTGAAACAACCATGCCACCACCTTTTAGTCAAAAAAATCGAATTGTTTTTAAATGATACTTCGATAGTATCGAAGTATGGAAACGCTCGATCCCGATCTGCTCCGAACCTTCCTTGCTTTCGTCGACAGCGGCTCGCTGGCCCAGGCGGCTGCAAGCATCGGCCGTTCGCCCTCGGCGGTGACCGCCCAGATGCAGCGGCTGGAGGAAGTCGTCGGTGAGCCGCTGCTGGCGCCGCAGGGGCGGGGACGTGGTTTGACGCCGGCGGGTGAGGATCTCGTCGGCCACGCCAAGCGCATTCTTGCCGTCCATCGCGAGGCTTGGCTGGCGCTGAAGGGCGCCCGCGCTGCCGGGCGCGTTGCCATCGGCACGACGCAGGATTTTGCCGACAGCGGCCTGCCGGATCTGCTGCGTGCTTTCGCCGGCAGCCATCCGCGCGTCAGGATCGAACTGCGGGTCGGCCGTTCCGCCGAGTTGGCGCAGGCGCTGCAGTCTGGCGGCCTCGATCTGGCGATCGTCATGCGCCAGACGGCAGCGGCGGACGAAGTCGGCGTGCTGCGCGAGCCGATGATATGGCTATGCTCACAAAAGGGGCTGGCCACGCGGCAGGAGGAACTGCCGCTGGCGCTGCTCGATCCATATTGCGGTTTTCGCGAAGCGGCACTTGCCGCACTCGATGCCGCCGGCCGCCGCTACCGCATTGCTGCCGGCAGCGCCAGTCTGGCCGGCCTGCGCACAGCCGTGAACGCCGGTGTCGCACTGACGCTGCGAACGGCTCGCTTTGCCCATTCCGGGATTGTCGAGGCGCCGCGCCAGCTTGGCCTGCCGCAGGTGCCTTTGGCTGAGTTCGCCATCCGGCTGCGCGCCGGTGCCGATGGATCGGCAGCCGATCTGGCGACCCTGCTCAGCGCCAACCTTGCCTTGTCGGGCTGAATACCCAACGAACCCGACCTTGCGGTCCCAAGTGGCAAAGAAAAAGCCGACCTTGCGGTCGGCAAGCGGCAAAGAAAAAGCCGACCTTACGGTCGGCTTGGAGTAGGACGGGCCGAGGGGTTTGGGGGGACTTGGGGATGGCCCGTCGCAGCAATAATGCCTGACCCGGATGATGGTTCCATGACTGTGTCGCTTTTTTAAGAAATATTTGACGCCATGCGTTGCGAGCGCGCCATCAGCCAATCCCGCCCCGCATGGGCGAACACTGCGGTGAGCACGACGGCGCCGCCGATCATGCTGGCGGCTGGTGCAATCTCGCCCAGGAACAGGAAGGCAAACAGGATCGCGAACGGCACTTCGGCCGAACCGAGAAGCCCGGATTCGGCCGGCGGGATGAGTCGTGCGCCCTCCGTCCACAGGATCGAGGACAGCGCGAAGGACGCGCCGAAAGTGGTGAGCAGAACGGCATCTCTCGGCGAAACCGCCAGCGGATCGGTGACGAACCAACCGAGCACGAACAACAGGAATGCCGACACCGCACCGGCCCACACCACGGGCGTGTCGCGGAAGGCGCGAACCATGATCATGTAAAGGCCGCTGCCGATGGTCATCAGCAGTGCCAGTCCGTCGCCGAACAGATTGCCGGTGCCGAAGCCGGACCAGACCATGATCGCCACGCCGCACAGCGACACTGCGGCGGCGACCATCGTCTGCAACCGGAAGGGTTCGCGCGTCAGAACCCAGGCCAGCAGCGCCGTGACGAAAGGTGCTGTGGCATAGATGACAGCGACATTGGCGACGAAGGTGAACTTGAACGCCGAGATGAAAGCGATGCTGGCCAGCGCGCCTTCCACCGCCAGCAGCCAGCCGCGCCAGCCAAGCCGCAGGGTCTCACGCCCACCGGAACGGTGACGCCGCCACAGCACATAGAAGCTGATCAGGATCGCGCCGACAAAGCCGCGCCAGCAGATGATGGTCAACGGGTCGGCGTGGATTGATTTCGTCAGCACGCCCGTCAGGCCGAAGACGGCGGCTGAGGACGACACCAGGATGATGCCGAGTGTCCGCTCCGCGGCGGTGTCGGTGGCGGCTGCAATCTCAGTCATGCCGCCAGCCTACGCCGCTTGGTCCTGACATCGTAGCGTCAGCAATCATGGCCATGCACATCATAGCCGTTTGCGGAAATGCTCGGTGCCGACGATCAGCAGGCCGGCGGCGACGATCAGCGCAGCGCCCAGGAAAACTTCGCGGCGCGGCACGTCGCCCCAGATCGCAAAGCCGAGTGCGAATGCCCACAATAGCGAGGTGTATTCCAGCGGCGCGAGAACCGAGGCCGGCGTGCGCTTCATGCCTTCGAAGAGAAGATACTGCGCCAGGCCGCCGAGTGCGCCGACGCTGGCAAGCAGCAGCAGCTGGGTCCAGTCGGGTGTCCGCCACCAAAGCAACGCCGGCACCGCCGAAAACAGCAGGAAATAGAAATTGTTGAGCAGGAGCTGGATCATCGAGCGCTCGGCAAGGGCGGTCCTGCGCAAGAGCACGATGGCGATGCCCCACAAGAAGGCGGCCGCCAGCACCAGCAGCACCGGCACGGACAGGCCGAGATGGGTCGGATCGCAAGCGATGAACACGCCGGCAAAGCCGATCAGCACCGCCAGCCAGCGCAGCATCGGCACTTTTTCGCCGAGCAGGAACACCGAAAGCACGGTGACGATGATCGGGGCCGCGTAATAAACGGTGGTCAGTTCGGCGAGCTGCAGGCTGCGCGCGGCGTTGTAGTAGCAGAGCCACGCAGCAAGCGTGAAGGCACTGCGCACCAGCATCGGCCGCACGATCGGCGAGCGCATCGTGTCGGCAAACAGCTGTCGTCCGCCGATCGCCGCGCACGCGCCCAGAATGGTGATGCTGCGGAAGAACATGATCTGCCAGACGCTCAGGCCGACGACCAGCAGCTTGATCGAAGCATCCTGTGTCGAAAACAGCAGATAGGCCGCACCGGTCAGCAGGATGCCTGCAAGAACCCGCTCGCGTGTTTCGAGAATGGCGATATCGGCCATAAGGCGCGTGGGACCAAATTTGCCGGAGCGGCAGAAATGCTGTGAGGAGCGACACAAGGGAGCCGTGAATTCAACTCCCTTGGTACCAAGCTATACGGGCGAAAACCCCTGCGGCGCTACGCCAGTCCGGGGCTTATATTGGGGCACGGGTCCATGGCGAGCTGCACTGTCGCCAAGTCTATTGCGTCGCCTGATAAAGCTCCGAAGCGGCTTCTTTCAGCGCGCGCCGGCCGTCGGACCTGAAATACATCATGTGCCCGCCCTCGACGACATCGAGACGGATGGGCTTGGCATTGGCGAGCGACGGGATCTGGCTCACCAGGTAGCGCGAGGCGAGGTAAGGTGTCACCAGGTCGGTGTAGCCGTTAACGATCACGACGCCGAGCGAAGGGTTCAGCGAGCGTGCGCGCTGCAGATCGTCCATCACCCCGGCATAGCCTTGCCGCGAGGCGCCGGTCCCGTAATCCCAATTGTGGCTGATTTCGCCATTGAGCAGCCGATAGCTGACATCGGTGCGAAAATGCAGTTCGTCGCTGATATAGCCGACGAACGCCGACGTCAGCGCCGGCACGCTGCGGTCGAGCACCGGATCCGGGCCGGCGATGCGGGCGCTCTCGGGCGCGATGTCGGCCGTGCCGATCGTGGCGTCATAGGGGCTGAGCACCTTGCCGCTGGCGCGGGCGAACTCCCTTGCGAACAGGCCGGTGGGGATGCGGGCGGAGTTCCGCTGCACCAGGTCGAGCGGCAGGCCGGTGATGTCAGCCACGCGTTGGCTGGCCAGCCGCCTGCCTTGCTCCAGTCCGCTGGTGATTGCCGTGAGGTAATCGCCCATCGCATAATGTTCGACGTCTGCCAGCTTCTCCCGCAACGCGTCGCCGCTGACGCCTTCGGCGCGCAGGCGCACCGCAGCCAGTGAAGGCAGTTCGAGCGCCCAATGCAGCGGCTCGAATTCGTCGGGCTGCACCAGCGTGAACTCCAGCGCCGGGGAGATCAGCACGATGCCGTTCGGACTGATGCCGATATCTTCCTGCAACGTCCTGGAGAGCAGCGCTGCGCGGAACCCGCCATAGCTTTCGCCGGCGAGGAACAGCGGCGACCCGGTGCGGCCGTTCTGCGCGAGATAGAGCCGGATGAAGGCGCCTATCGAGCCGGCATCCTGGTTGACGCCCCAGAAGTCGCGCGTGTCCTGACCCGGTGCCTCGCGGCTATAGCCGGTTCCCACCGGATCGACGAAGACGAGATCGGTCATGTCGAGCCAGCTGTCCGGATTGTCGATCAGTCTTTGCGGTGACGGCAGGAATTCGCCGTCGGCTCCCGTCGCGATTATCCGTGGACCGAGTGCGCCGATATGCAGATAGGCGGACGCTGCTCCAGGGCCGCCGTTGAACACGAAGGTGATCGGCCGCTGCTGGTCTTTGGCCCCGCTTGCCGGCGGCTCCAGTGTGTAGGCGACGTAGAAGATCTCCGCCGTGACGTCGCCCTTGCCCGATAGCAGCGACAGGGTCGCCGCCTTTGCCTGGTAATCCAGCTTGCGCCCGGCTAGCGTGATCGAATGGTTGGTGGTCTGCGGCGGCGGCAGCAGGGATAGCACGCCGCCCGAGGGCGCCGGCCGCTCCGCCGTTTCAGCCAGGACGGGCTGCGCCAGGACGGCGAGCATCGGCAGGATAAGGCAGATCAGTTTCAATTTGACCGGCATGATGGCTCCGCGACAACGACTCCCGCATAGGTATGGCCGAGAGGGTCGAAGTCAAAGGAAATGGCTGATTTGAACTTGCAACGGCTTGCGCTAGAGCCGGATGATTTCAGGTCGATCGACCTGAAATCTGAATCCGGCTCTAAATCAAACAGATGGAGCATGATGCCGTCCGAAAACCGCTTCACACTTTTCGGCATCATGCCTAGTATGAATTGGAATGCAGTCGAACCTTTCCCTCGATCAGTTTGGGCGCTGGAGCGGCGGTGTCGCCGCTGCGGCCGTTGCCGTGACACCCGAAGAATTGTCGGCTCGCTTCACGGCAGCGGCGAGCGAGTTGCTTGGCTCCGACCGCGCCTATGTCGGCTTTTACCGTCGCGACATCACATCCCTGACCATCGACGATGCCGGTCCCGATCGCTGGAACCGCGACTATGATGCACGACTGTATCGCCAGGATCCCTTCTTCCAGAGGTTCGCCAGCACGAGGCAGGATTTCCTGTTGCCGCTGTCGGCACTCCGCAATGGCGACTTCCAGCGCACTCCCTACTATCGCGAATTCTTCGGCCCTTCCGACAGTTTCGACGAGATCACCGGCGTGTTCAATCTCGACCGGCTGACCGCTGGCTATGTCACTTTTCTCAGGCGAAACGGGGCAGAACCGTTTGGCGAGCAGGATCTGGCGACGGCTTGCGCGGCAAGCAGCGCGACAAGGCTCATTTTGGAAAGATTGCTCCATCTGTGCCGCTTCCGGCACAAGGGCGCCGCAATCGGTGACGCTCGCTCGCGGCTGAGCAGGCGCGAGACCGAGATTGCGCGGCATCTGGTCGATGGTGGCAACGCCAAGACGATTTCGCGATGCCTCGCCATCTCGCCCGGGACCGTCCGCAACCACATCAAGCAGATCTATCGCAAGCTCGGCGTGCACTCCCAGGTCGAGTTGCTGGCGGCCATCCGCGAAGCCGCTTGAGCCTGACGGCTTCCGCCCGGCTCTGTCTTTTTGCTTTGACGCAATTCCCAAGGGAAAGCGCTACGCGCTTTTCCCGGGAAAACCGCTGCGCACTTTTCCTGGAATTGCTCTATTGTCCCGTCACGATGCGCGTCCACATGCGGTTTTGTGATCGCAGCAGCTTTGGGTCGTTGTTGTCCACCACGAACAGCTTGGCCTTCACGGCATCAGGCGGAAAGACGCCGGGATCGCTGGCTATGGCCTTGTCCATCAGCGGCAGGGACTCCGGTATCGCATTGGCGTAGGAGACATAGCTGGAATTGGCCGCGGCGATATCGGGCCGCAGATTGAAGTTGATCCAGGCCTGGGCGTTGTCGGGATGCGGCGCATCTTTCGGTACCGCCATCGTATCGAAGTTGATGAGCGTGCCTTCTCTGGGGATGGAATAGGCGATCTCCAGCTTCTTTACGGATTCCGCCGCACGGGTCCTTGCCTGGAGTATGTCGCCCGACCAGCCCAACACCACACAGATGTCACCGTTGGCGAGGTCGTTGATGTATTTCGACGAATGGAAATAGCGGATGTAGGGCCGCACCTTGACCAGCAGGTCCTCGACCTTGGCGAGGTCGTCGGGACTGGTCGATTTGGGGTTGATGTGAAGGTAGTTCATCGCCATCGGGATGACTTCAGCCGGCGCATCGATGATAGCCACACCGCAATCGGACAGCTTCTTGACCACATCGACGTCGAAGACCATGGCGAAGGAATCTGTCGGCCTGTCCGGCAGCCGCTGCTCCACCGCAGCGACGTTGTAGCCAATGCCGTCGGTGACCGCCATATAGGGCACTGCATGCAGGTTCTGCGGGTCGGCGCCGGCGATCAGCGTGAGGGCTTGCGGATCGATCTTCGAGTGGTTCGCAAGCTTCGATTTGTCGAGTTCCAGGAAAGCCCCTGCTTTGACCTGGTTCTTGAGGAACGGATAGGGCGAAGGGTAGACCACGTCATATCCGGAGCCACCGGTGAGCAGCTTGGTCTCAAGCACCTCGTTGCCGTCATAGACGTCGTAACGAACCTTGATTCCCGTTTCCTTCTCGAATTTCTCGGCCGTGTCCGGCGCGATGTAGTCGGACCAGTTGTAGACGTTGACGATCTTTTCCTCGTCAGCCGAAGCCGCATTTGCGCAGATGCCGCAGGCAAGCAGGGTTGAGAAGATCAGAGCGCGCATGAATGTCCTCCGTTTTCGCTATGTGTTCTCGGCATGCTCCGTCCCTCAACGTCGTTGCGGGGCATAGACCGGCAAGGTGATGCAGGCGACATTGCCGCCGCCCAGCAGGATCTCTCGCGAGTTTTCGATGCCGACTATCCGGTGGTCGGGAAACAGCTCGGCCAGCGTCCGCTTGGCCTTCACATCGAGATCGCAGCCGAACTGCGGCACCACCACGACGCTGTTGCCCGGATAGTAGTTGATGTAGCTCGCCGCGATCCGGTTTCCGGCCGGTCGCGCCCAGGTCGAATCCAGCCGGTCCACGCCGTCGCTTTCTTCCGGCGTCATCTCGATCGGCAAGGGGTGGGGCAGCCGGTGAACTTCCAGCGCGCGGCCCTTCGCATCACGAGCCGAACGCAACACCGCCTCGGCTTCGCGCACGATCTCATATTGTGGGTCGTCCCGATTGTCGGTCCAGCTCAGCACGACCACGCCGGGGCGCACGAAGCAGCAGACGTCGTCGACATGGCCGTCGGTCTCGTCGAAGGCAAAGCCGCGTGGCAGCCAGATGATGGTGTCGACACCGAGATAGTCGCCAAGCTGGCGCTCCACCTCGGCCTTGCCGAGATGAGCGTTGCGATTTCGATTGAGCAGGCATTGCTCCGTCGTGATGAGCGTGCCCTGACCGTCGCACTGCAACCCGCCACCCTCGGCGATCAGAGGTGCGCGGTAGCGATCCATGTTCTCGATTTCGAGCAGTTTTTGCGCCGCAAGGTCATCCAGGTCCCATGGCGAATAGAGGCCGCCGTCAAAACCGCCATAGGCGTTGAAGATCCAATCGACGCCACGCACGTCGCCTTGATCGTTGACGACGAAGTTGGGACCGCTGTCGCGCAGCCAGGAATCATTGGTGGACATCTCCACGACACGCACATGGCCAGGCAATCGCGCTCGGGCATTCTGCCACTGGCGAGCAGAAGCCGCCACCGTCACCGGCTCGCTTTGCGCGATCGCCGCGGCGACATCGGCGAACAGTTTTTGCGCGGGCTTGGCGCCGAGGCGCCAGGTGTCCGGCCGCTCCGGCCAGATCATCCAGCAGCCTGACTTGGGTTCGAATTCGCCGGGCGCGCGAAACCCATCCTGTTTCGGCCTTGTCGAGAGGGTTCGAGGCATCGGGGACCGCCGGGAAATGGAGTGATGACTTGCCCGGATCAGACTTTTTTGGGACCTTGTCCGTCAATGTCCCATTTGGGATATCGGTGTAGGCGGCTGGCACCTGTTGCGGAATGGCATTGCCTTCCCAAGGTGATCGGCGCAAATCTTGACCGGACGGCGCATGCCGGTGACGCAAGCAGTCGACGAAAGGGGAAAGCGGATGGATGCGACCGAACTGAAGGCCATGCAGGCGCCGCTGAAGCAGGCCTATCGTGACGACGCTTCGCAGGCCATGATCACGCTTCGCGCCAAGGGCTCGATCGACGACCAGTCGGTTGCCTGCAAGGTGGAGACGGGCAGGGCGCTCGCCATCGCCGGCCTGCATCCGGCAACAGGCGGCTCAGGCCTTGAGCTCTGCTCGGGCGACATGCTGCTGGAGGCGTTGGTCGCCTGCGCCGGGGTGACGCTGAAGGCGGTGGCGACGGCGCTCGAGTTCAAACTCGGCGCCGCCACGGTGGAGGCTGAAGGCGATCTCGATTTTCGCGGCACGCTCGGTGTCGCCAAGGATGCGCCGGTCGGCTTTCGCGCCATCCGGCTCAATTTCAACCTCGACACCGATGAGCCGCAGGAGCGGATAGACTCGCTGCTGAAGCTGACCGAGCGTTATTGCGTGGTATTCCAGACCATCAGCCAGAAGCCGGAACTGACGGTCAGCGCACGCCGCTGACGCCTACTGTGCTGACGGTTCTTCGGCGTCACCCTCGTCGGTGAAGGGCGAGGCGCTCGGCACGCATTGCACCGACCAGCCGGCCGGTGTCGGCTGCTTCTGATATTCGGTGATGGCGGCGGTGCATTGTTCGCGCTTGTCGAAGGTGCTGGGCAGCACGACCATGCCGCCTTGCGGACCGGCGATTACCAGATACCAGACCAACGCTGCTGCGGTCGTAGCCATGGGGATTTCCTTGTTCTGCCAGTTGGGCGCTTGTTGTGGGAGTCGCGGTGACCCTACCAACTCCAAGGAAATGACGAAAGCATGACCGCCGCACAGCTTCCCGCCGCCAAATCACAGCCGCGTGATGTGACGGCGGGTTTCCCAGCCCGATTTCGAAGCGCAATCGGCTCAGTTGGTGGCAAAACAATAGAACAAGCCATCGCCCCCGGTGCCCTTCAGCGCCTCTTGGCTGCAGCCGCCGCGCGAGGCGTGCGAGGAATTCCAGGATTTGGCGGCTGCCGAATCGTCGAGGCCGGTACGGTCGTGATGGCCCATCATCGCGGCGCCTTCCGCCCCGCTCATCGTCCAGTCGCCGCAGGTCTGGTCGGCGATCTTGGTGCCGTCGGGCTTGGAGCCGGTCAGCACGTCGTGGCGGTTCGGCGTGTCACCGCGGCCGTTGACCACTTCGCCTTTCTCGTTGAGCGCCGTCTGCTTGGTGATGCCGTTGGCATCGCTGTGCAACGAGGCGACGTCGTCAGCGATCTTGACGCCCTTGGCGTTCACCCACGGCCCCTTGCCGATGCGGTCGCGGGCGTCAGTGTCGCTGGTCGACAGATAGGCAGCCCAACTCTTGCCGGTGACGCCGGCGGCTTCCGCCAGCGATGCGCAATGCGCGTCGGCACCCTTGAGGCCGCCGAGGTCGGCACCCTTGCCGGAACCGACACTGGTGACGAAGAAGCTCATCTTGGCATCTTGCGAGTAAGCGGCGCCCGCGGCTGCGATCAGGATGGCCGCGGTGGCGAGAAGCAGTTTGCGCATGGTGGTTCCTCCGGTTTGGGCTTCGACTACGTCGAAGAAACGTTTCCGGAGGCCTGTTTAATCCCTACGCATGTCGCTTAAAAGTGCGCAGCGGTTTTTGGGAAACCGACATGCGTCAAAAAAAGGCTCAAGTTTTATTCCGGCTGCCTATAGGCGACGAAGCGATTGTGCTTGGCCTGGAAGATCAATCCGGTCTCTTTCAGCCCCGGGCTGGCCAGCGGCACGATCCGCTTGGCGATCTCGGAGGGATGCGGCAACGTCTCGGGATCTTCGCCCGGCACTGCCTGGGCCCGCATGGCGGTGCGGGTGGCGCCGGGGTCAGCGGCGTTCACCCTGAGCGGCAGGCTCTGCGTCTCATGCGCCCAGGAGCGCATCATCGTCTCCACCGCGGCCTTGGATGCCGCGTAGGGTGCCCAGAAGGCGCGCGCCGAGTGCGCGGCGTTGGAAGACAGGATGATCGCGCGGCCAGCATCGGAGAGCCGCAGCAGAGGGTCGACCGAGCGGATCAGCCGCCAGGTCGAGGTGACGTTGATGGTCATCACCTTCTCGAAGGTTTTTGCTTCGACATGACCGATCGGCGAGATGACGCCGAGCACGCCGGCATTGGCGACGAGAATGTCGAGCTTGCCCCAGCGTTCGTGGATGGCGCCGCCCAGGCGGTCGATGCCGGCCATGTCGGCGAGGTCGAGCGGCACCAGTGTCGCCTGGCCGCCGGCCGCCTTGATCTGGTCGTCGAGCTCTTCCAGCCCGCCGACAGTACGAGCCACCGCAATGACATGCGCGCCGGCGGCAGCCAATTCCTTGGCGATGAAATAGCCGATGCCGCGCGAGGCGCCGGTGACGACCGCAACGCGGCCGGAAAGGTCGAGGGTCATGCGATGGATTCCGGGAATTGACTAACGCTGATGGCGGTCCGGCCTACGTCCCGCTTGTCGCCAGCAGCGACAGCGTGCGCACATTGTCGTGGCCTTCGAAGTCGAGCAGGCGGGTCGGGTACTGGCCGGTGAAGCAGGCATCGCAGAATTGCGGCTGGTCGTTGTCGCGGCTGGCCTCGCCGACCGCGCGGTAGAGCCCGTCAATGGTGAGGAAGCCAAGCGAATCGACGCGAATGAACTCGGCCATCTCCTCGATCGACATGCGCGATGCCAGGAGCTTCGATTTCTCCGGCGTGTCGACACCGTAGAAGCAGGAGGCGCGTGTCGGCGGTGAGGCGATGCGCATATGCACCTCCTTGGCGCCGGCGTCGCGCACCATCTGCACGATCTTCTGGCTGGTGGTGCCGCGCACGATGCTGTCGTCGACCAGCACCACGCGCTTGCCTTCGATCATGCGGCGGTTGGCATTGTGCTTCAGCTTGACGCCCATATGGCGGATCGAATCGCCCGGCTGGATGAAGGTGCGGCCGACATAATGATTGCGGATGATGCCGAGCTCGAAGGGAATGCCGGCCGCCTGGCTGAAGCCGATCGCCGCCGGCGTGCCCGAGTCCGGCACCGGCACGACGATGTCGGCCTCGACCGGGCTTTCGACCGCCAGCTCGGCGCCGATACGCTTGCGCACCTCATAGACGTTGCGGCCTTCGACCGAGGAATCCGGCCGCGCGAAATAGACATATTCGAAGATGCAGAAGCGGGTCTTCTGCGGCTCGAAGGGGAACAGGCTCTCGATGCCCTTGGACGTGACGACGACCATCTCGCCGGGCTTCAGGTCGCGCACGAAACGCGCACCGATGATGTCGAGCGCGCAGGTTTCGGAGGCCAGGATCCAGGCGCCGTCGAGATCGCCCAGCACCAGCGGCCGGATGCCGAGCGGATCGCGGCAGCCGATCATCTTCTTGGCCGTCATCGCCACCAGGGAAAAAGCGCCCTCGACCTGCCGCACCGCATCGATGAAACGCGAGTTCAAATCGCGCTCCTTGCTGGTGGCGACGAGGTGCAAAAGCGTCTCGGTATCGGAGGTGGAGGAGAAGATCGCGCCTTGCTTCTGCAGCGCGCGCTGCACGGTCATGGCGTTGGTCAGATTGCCGTTGTGGGCGACGGCGAAACCGCCATCGGCCAATTCGGCGAAAAAGGGCTGGATGTTGCGCATGCCGGCGCCGCCCGTGGTGGCGTAGCGCGTATGGCCAATGGCGCGGTTGCCTTGCAGGCTGTCGATGACGCGCTGCTTGGTGAAGGTGTCGCCGATCAGGCCGACATGGCGTTCGACATGGAACTGGCTGCCGTCATAGGAAACGATGCCGGCCGCTTCCTGGCCGCGATGCTGCAGCGCATGCAGGCCCAATGTAACGATGGCCGCAGCGTCCTGCCGGCCGAAAATGCCGAACACACCGCATTCGTCGTGGAAATGGTCGTCGGCCTCGGCGGAAAGCACGTCGTCTGCGTCTGCCATCTTAAGCTCCGCTAAAATCGCCATATAATGCGGGTTCGCGCCGAAAGCAACGCGGGCCGTGCAGTCGTTCACACCATCGTCAGATCCTGACGCCGTTTTTCGGCGTCAGTTTGCCGGTGCCGCCGGTGCCGGAGCGGCCGGGGCGTTGTTCGCCGGTGGTGTTGCGTCATTGTCGTCAGGCGCCGGCGTGTTGGTATCGTCGCCGCCCGCCGGAGCATCCGCCGCCGGTGCGTCCGGAGCAGCTGGCGTCTCGGCGGCCGGCTGATTCGGATTGAGCTTCTTGAGGATCGCGTTTTCCGGATCCTCGGGCAGCAGGCTTTCGAGCTTGGCGCCGATTTGTTCGAGCAGCGGCCGCGACTTGGCCTCGGTGACCCAGGCTGGCGCCTTGGCGCCGGCCAGCCAGTTGAAGAACAGCAGGGCGACGGCAACGACCAGGATGCCGCGCGCGGCGCCGTAAAGGAAACCCAGCGTCCGGTCGAGTGCGCCGATCCGGGAATCGATGATCCAGTCGGCGAGCTTCATGGTGATGACCGAGACGACGATCAGCGCGATGATGAAAACCACGCCGGCGGCGGCCGCCATGGCCACCTTTTCATTCTCGATGTAGGGAGCGAGGTAAGGCACGACCGGCTTGTAGAAGAAGAACGCCGCCGCTGCCGCCGCTGCCCAGGAGACGACGGACAGGACTTCGCGCGAGAAGCCGCGAACCATGGCGAGCATCGCCGAGACCAGAGTGAAGCCGACGAGAATTCCGTCAAGCAGCGTAATCGGCATGTCTTTCGCCCCACTCCATGAGCCGCATTATAGCGCCGAACATCGGGCTCTGGGTCCGATGCTCTAGTCTTCTTCGTCCACGCGGCTTCGGCGTGAGCCGGCTATGCGTGCCACGAGGTCGGCAAGCTCGGTCGGCTGGAAAGAACCGGCCCCGATCCCCCCGGCCAGTTCCCCGCTGCCCGAGGGCAGAACCGCGCTTCCAAAACCCAGCTTTTCGGCTTCTTTGAGGCGCTGTTGCGCATGCGCAACCGGCCTCACGGCGCCCGAAAGGCTGATTTCGCCGAAATAGACGCAATCGGCGGGAAGGGCAAGACCGGTGAGCGAGGAAACCAGGGCGGCCGCCACTGCGAGATCTGCCGCGGGCTCCGAAATCCGGTAGCCGCCGGCGACATTGAGATAGACATCATGGCTGCCGAATCGCACCCCGCAATGGGCTTCGAGAACCGCCAGGATCATCGACAGCCGGGCGCCGTCCCAGCCGACGACGGCGCGGCGCGGCGTGCCGAGCGAGGAGGGTGCGACCAGTGCCTGGATCTCGACCAGCACCGGCCTTGTCCCCTCCATGCCGGCGAAAACCGCCGCCCCCGGCGATTTGGCATGGCGTTCGCCAAGAAAAAGCTCGGACGGATTGGCGACCTCGCGCAGGCCCTTGTCCGACATTTCGAAGACGCCGATCTCGTCGGTCGGTCCAAAACGGTTCTTCACCGTGCGCAGGATGCGGTAGTGGTGGCCGCCTTCGCCTTCGAAGTAGAGCACGGCGTCGACCATGTGCTCGACGACGCGCGGCCCGGCGATCTGGCCTTCCTTGGTGACATGGCCGACCAGTACGATCGCCGCACCCGTGGATTTCGCATAGCGGATCATCGCCTGGGCGGCAGCGCGCACCTGGGTGACGGTTCCGGGTGCCGAATCGGCAAGGTCGGTCCACAGCGTCTGGATCGAATCCAGGATGACGAGATCAGGCCGCTTGCCGTCGGCGATCGTCGCCAGGATGTCCTCGACATTGGTCTCCGCAGCCAGTTCCACCGGAGAAGTGGCGACGCCAAGCCGCTGTGCCCGCAGCCTGATCTGCGCGACCGCCTCTTCGCCCGAGACATAGACGATGCGGTGGCCTTTTGATGCCAGCGCCGCGGCCGCCTGGGTGAGCAGCGTCGACTTGCCGATGCCGGGATCGCCGCCGACCAGCAGCGCCGAGCCGCGCACGAAACCGCCGCCGGTGGCGCGATCGAGTTCGCCAATGCCCGAGATGATGCGTGGCGCGTCCTCGATATCGCCGGACAGCGTGGTCAGCACCACGGCGCGTCCCTTGCGGGCGTTGCGCGTGTTGGCTGGTCCTGAGCCGATGCCGCCGGACGTGCCTTCCTCGACCAGCGTGTTCCACTCGCCACAGGCATCGCATTTGCCGGCCCAGCGCTGATGCACCGATCCGCAACTTTGGCAGATGAATTGGACGCGCGATTTGGCCATCAGATGGAAGCCACGCGGTGACAGGCTGGCGGGGCAGCGCCCCCCTCTGACCTGCCGGCCATCTCCCCCTCCAGGGGGGAGATTTGCAGCTTCAGCGCTTGCGCCTTCTTTTCAACGCCAAAAATTGGCGAAAGCGTCGATGCCATCCGATCTCCCCCCTTGAGGGGGAGATGTCCGGCAGGACAGAGGGGGGCGCCAAGGAATGGGACCTGTCTCAATAGGTCACTCGAACCTTTCCGGCAGATGATGCTCCTCGGCGAGGTCGGAGAAGCGGGTGAACTCGCCCTGGAAGGCAAGGCTGACGGTGCCGGTCGGTCCATGGCGCTGCTTGGCTATGATCACTTCGGCCTTGCCCTGGACCTCGATCATCTTCGTCTCCCATGCGAGATGCTCGGGCGTGCCTTTCTCCGGCTCCTTGTTCTTGATGTAATATTCCTCGCGGTACACGAACAGCACGACGTCGGCGTCCTGCTCGATCGAGCCCGATTCGCGCAGGTCGGACAGCTGCGGATGTTTGTCGTCGCGGCTTTCGACCTGACGCGAGAGCTGTGAGAGCGCGATGATCGGCACGCCCAACTCCTTGCCGAGCGCCTTCAGTCCGGTGGTGATCTCGGTGATTTCCTGGACGCGGTTCTGCGACGCCTTGGCAGATGAACCCTGCATCAGCTGGATATAGTCGATGACCATCAGGTCCAGCCCGCGCTGGCGCTTGAGGCGGCGGGCGCGCGCCGCGAGCTGGGCGATCGAGATACCACCCGTCTGGTCGATGTAGAGCGGGCGCTTGTGGTTCTCCTGCGTGTAGGCGACAAGCTTGCCGAAATCGGCTTCCGTCAAATCGCCGCGCCGGATTTTCGACGATGGAATCTCGGTCTGCTCGGAGATAATGCGGGTGGCCAGCTGCTCGGACGACATTTCAAGCGAGAAGAAGCCGACGACGCCGCCATTGGCCGCCTTGACGGAGCCGTCGGCCTGTTGGGCAGGCTCATAGGCGGCAGCGATGTTGTAGGCGATGTTGGTGGCCAGCGACGTCTTGCCCATGCCTGGGCGGCCGGCGATGATGATCAAATCCGAAGGCTGCAGGCCACCCATGCGATGGTCGAGATCGCGCAGGCCGGTGGCAATGCCGGACAGGTGGCCATCGCGCATATAGGCCGCGCTGGCCATGTCGACGGCATTCTTCAACGCATCGGAAAAGCTTTCGAAACCGCCATCGTAGCGGCCGTTTTCGGCCAGCTCGAACAGCCGCCGCTCGGCATCCTCGATCTGTTCGCCGGGTGCCATGTCGACCGGCGCGTCATAGGCGATGTTGACCATGTCTTCGCCGACGGTGATCAGCGCGCGGCGCGTCGCAAGGTCATAGATGGCGCGGCCATAGTCGGTGGCGTTGACGACGGTCACAGCCTCGACCGCCAGCCGCACGACATATTGCGCCATCGTCATGTCGCCAACCTTCTCGTCGGCCGGCAGGAAGGTTTTCAGTGTGATCGGCGTCGCCACCTTGCCCATACGGATGAACTCGGACGCCACCTCATAGATCTTGCGGTGCAGCGGCTCGTAGAAATGGCTGGCCTTGAGGAAGTCAGAGACGCGGTAGAAGGCGTCGTTGTTGACGAGGATGGCGCCGAGCAGCGCCTGCTCAGCCTCGATGTTGTTTGGCGCTTCACGATAAAGCGGTGTTTCCGCGACGCCGAATTTTCGCGCTGCCTCTGCCATGATATCCCCGATTTCAATCCCGGCCTTTCGATATCAGAACGTGATGAGTCGGTGCTGACCTTTCTGCATCACTACCCAACCAAAGAACCTTGATGCCCGTTGTTCACAGGAACAACCAATCGTCCACAGGAGAGTATTCGCGTGCCCCGATTCCGGTTGACTCGACAGGGCGTGGTTCTCTATCTGACTCGTCGGAACAAAGCAAGAACAATGGCGCTGTTCATTTTGCGATGTTGTCCAGCCTGTCGCCCCAGTCCAGTCGCCGGGCCAACTTGAAGTCGGCGCCGTCGCGCTTGGTGAACAAGCGCTCGGCGGCGGTGCCGTCGTCCTGGCAAAGCTTGAGCAGAACCTTGCCGGAGCCGGATTTCGGTGGCGCAAGAACTCGTGCCTGGTGTGATGTGGGGCCGTCGCGAGAAGCCGCGACGTAGATGAATTTCTCGTCTTCCCACGGCACGTCGGCATCCTTGGCCAGCCGATGCAGGCGCGAGCGGGCGACGCGGCGGGAAAAATGGCACCAGTCGGGCTGGACCAGCGGGCAGGGCGCCTGATGCGCGCAAGGCGCAAGCACATGTGCGCCCGCCTCGATCAGCTGCCGGCGCACGGCAAGGATGCGCTGCCAGCCGGCGGGGGTGCCGGGCTCGACGATCAGGAGCGTGTCGCCAGTGAGTTGCCAGAGCCGGTGGATGAGTTTCGGCTGCGATGCCGGCGCGATTTCATCGAGCACATAAGCGCACGTGACCAGATCGGCCGGCTCGATGTCAGCAAGGTCGATGGTGGCATCACCGGCCAGCCATCTGGTCTGGGCGGCAATAGTGTTGCCGGCAAGCGTCTCGCCGATCTTACGCACGGCGGCACTGGCTTCGAACAACACCGCCTGTTCGAGATCGGGCCACAGATCGGTCGCGGCCCAAAGCACCGTGCCAGGGCCGGCGCCGACATCGAGCAAGGTCCTGGGCTGAAAGGCAGGCTTGGCGTCGCTCAGCGCGTCGAGGCTGGAACGGATCGCGGCATAGGTCGCCGGCAGCCGCGTCGCCAGATAGGCCTTCACCGCCAGATCCTCGGCCATGTGCAGACGGCCGTCGCGCAACTCGGCGCGGTAGCGGTCGGACAGCGTCTTTGCCGCTTGCTTGAGTACCGCCAGCGGAACGTTTTCGAGCAGACGCTCGACACCTTGGCGAAGGGAGGCAGGCAACTCCATCTCAAGCGCCCCGCGGGACGAGAAGGATCACCGAAGCACCGGCAATGCAGAGCGCGGCACCGGCAAGATCCCAGCGGTCGGGGCGAACGCCTTCAACCAGCCACAGCCAGCCAAGCGACGCCACGATGTAGATGCCGCCATAGGCGGCGTAGGCGCGACCGGCCGCTGACGTGTCGACCAGCGCCAGCAGGAAGCCGAACAGGGCAATCGAGGCGAGGCCGGGAAGCAGCCAAAGCGGCGACTTCTCCAGCCGCCACCAGGCCCAGAATGAAAAGCAGCCGGCGATCTCGGCCAGAGCGGCGGCGGCATAGAGGACAAAGGTCATGAAAAAGGTCCCGCGACGGTCACGGGACCTTTTTCAGTGCAGGCGCCGGCAATGGCAAGCGGCAATGCTATTCCTGGTCGGCAACTTTGCGGCGGCGAGCCGGCTTGGCGGCCGGGCTCTTTTTGACGGGAGCCGTTTCACGATGCCCCATATCGCGCATCTCGAGCGCCTTTTCACACTTGGCCATGTAGTCGCGTGTCATCGGCAGCGTATCGTTCTTCTTGGCGATCT
>NZ_RZRO01000076.1:0-32843 GCF_003997975.1 Mesorhizobium sp. M7A.F.Ca.US.005.03.1.1 | reverse complement strand
GGGGTGAGGTTTGATCTCTGCTCCCCCGTTCACGGGGAGAAGGTGCCGGCAGGCGGATGGGGGGCAGCGCTGACGAGGCAGGATGGAAGCTGACATGAAATTCAAGCATCCGATTCAGATGCCACTTACCGAAGCGCTGGCGCCGCCCCTCATTGCCCTGCCGGGCGTTCGCTGTTCGAAAAGCCAAGCAATTGGCTTTTCGTCCGCTGCTCGGATCACACCTCACCCCCGTAAACGGGGAGAAAGAAGCAAAGCCCTATTTCGGCATCTGCCGGCCTTGCTTGGGCGTGCGGCTCTGCATGCTCCTTGCGTCCATCGCCATCGGCGGGTTGCCCTCGCCGACCAATATGCCAGTCACCCGGGCAAAGCCGGTAAACACCTTCATGGCGTCGGCTTCGGAAATCTGGGCGGCAATCGCCGCGCTGCAGGCGTTCAACGCGCTGCGGTAGACATGACCGCGCCGCTCCAGCGGCCAGCGCTGGAGAAAATCGGCGGCTTCGCTGACGCTTTCGATCTCTTCGATCTCATCTTCCACCCGCACTTTGAGCGGCACTCCGGTTTTCATCGTACCCACGGCGTTCACCTTCGCTTTGCGCGCGGCTCCAGCTACCGCACCCATAAACGCGCCCCGCTGGGGGCCGGTTGCATCAATTTTTCGGGCGGCGCCCGCTCCTCACGGGCTAGCCACCGCATCCAGCCAGTCATGGGCGCGGCTTTTGGGCCTGTCGACCAGTATGTTCTGCTGCTTGGCCGCCCTGGTGAAGGCGTCGAACGCGATGCGCTGGCAGCAGATGCCGTCCACGGCGAGCGTAACCAGCCGGGAAGCCTCGAGATAGCCAGGCGCTGTCTTGTCGGGCCATTGGTGGCGCAGTGCCTCGGCGGCTCCGGCCACCGAACTGACCAGCATGGTTTTGTTGTCGCAAAAGCGCACGGTAACCGGCATGAAGGCTGTCATCGGCGAACCTCCCCTTGGCATGGACGCGACATAACGTCGAAAACTCGCGCCGGTTCCATCAGCCTGGATGCCGGACGGCAGGGATGCTGGCGCGGCGGCGAAGAGGCGACGACCTACGGTTCATTGAAGGCCAACCGAGCAGCGCTCCGCTCCGCTCTGCCACCGCGTGGGGAGATGCCCGGCAGGGCCGAGGGCGCGCGAAGGATCGCCACTTGCCGGCCTCCACCACCCATCCCAACCAGGAGCCTCCCATGAGCAAAAAGACCAGACCCGCAAAACCGCAGGCGCCGAAATTGCCGAAGGGCGAGGCCGAGCAGGTGCGCATACGCCGCGAGATCGGCCATGATTTCGCGCTCAGGGATGACGCCTTCGGCCGCAAGCGGCTGGCAGCGGGCACGCTGGAGGCTGCGCGTGTCTACGAAGTGTCGAATGACGGCTACGCCGCGACCGGCGGCATCGTGCGGCTGCGCGCCATCGATGCGCTCGTCGGCATCACTTCGCTGTCGCGCCAGCAGCGCGAGGCAGGCCTGCGCTACCGCGAGGATTTCCGCTGCAGTCAGCAGGCTGATGTCAAGCCGATGCGCTGGACCGAGCGCATCGACGGCGGCCGCGAGGGCGGCGGCATCGCCGACAGCGTTCTCGACGCCGGCAGGGCCTATGCCGCCGCCACAAGAGCGTTAGGCCATTGGGAGGTGGCCGCCGTGGTACGACAAGTCTGCTGCGCGGACGGTTCCCTCAAGCGCCTGTCCGAGCAGACCGGCGAGGGCCGGAACGTGGTGACGAAGCTGCTGAAGGTGGGGCTGGATCTGTTGGCAGTGCATTACGGGATGATGATGAGGAGGCGGGTGGGGTGAGCGGCGCAAATATCCGGCCGGCGGCGCCGGCCGGATCATTTTTCACAGGATCAGATCATCGGCAGACGCGGATTTCCTCGACGATCCTGTGGTGATGGCGCCAATGCTTGACCAGTGCGATGTGGCAACGGTGGTGACGGTGGTAATAGCGCGGCCTGTAGCCGTTGTCATAGGCGTCGTACTGGTAATAAGGGCGATAGTAGCGATCGCCATAGTCATAACCATTGTAATAATCGTCGCCGTAATAATCGTCTGCATAGCCGCCAATGCCGATACTGATACGGCTGCGGGCGTCGGCGGGGGCGATCATCGCCGCCGCCGAAGCAATGGCGATAACCGAAACAAGCAGGAGCTTTTTCATAGCTGCCTCCTTTTCAAGGTTAGGCTAATATAACTGCCGAGTTGCAGCCTCGTTCCACAGATTCGTAAGATGTGACGAACAATGCAGACCGGGGCGCAGATGCCCAGGCGCCTAAAACAAGGCCCTCTCCAATGGCCCCGCCAGTGTCTCGGCAAAGCCTGTCGCCAGATGGTGCCTGTCACGAAACGCCAGCTGGCCTGATATGACGACGTGGCAGGTGGTCGGGCCGCAGAATTGGTTGGTGAGGTCGATGTAGCGGGTGTCGGGCACGCTGGTCACCACGGCGCGCTCGGTGGCGGCGGTGCTGTCGTTGGCGGCTTCGGCCCTTGGCGTGTCGCAGTGCGGCGAGGGTGCCTCGCGCCACCACAGGGTGCGCGCCACGCAGGAGCCGGCGAAGCTGGCGTTGATCGGCGTGTCGCGGATGACTGCCGTCTCGACACCGGCCCGGCTGAAGGCCTGCAAGGTCGAGCGCAGGCCGGCCTGCCAGCGCGCTACTTCGGCGGTGCGTTCGGCGGCGGGCAGATCGCGGGTCAGATTGCCGATGGAAAATTCGGAGATCACCACCAGGCGCGGCTTGCGGCGGATGATCTCCGATATGGCCTGCTCGCGCCAGGCGTCGCATTCGGTGTAGTCGCGCTTCAGCACCGTGTTGAAGGTGGAGAGCCGCGAGGCGCGGCACGATGATTTGAGGTAGGTGACCACCTTGGTGTGGTTGCGCCTGGCTGCTTCGATCAGCGGCGTCGACCAGTGGTCGGCGTGCGAATCGCCAAACAGCACGATGGTGCGGGTGGCATCGGCCGGGCCGAATGTGCAGGGTTTCGGCGTCACCGTTTGGAAGTCGGCCAGGCAGTTCTTGTCGACGGCCCGCGCGATGGAAGGTCTTTCGGCCGCCTGCTCGATGCCGCGCTGCTCGGGACCGATGTTGCGCGTGGCCAGATGCGCATTGGCGTAGGCGACCGCCACGCCGGCACCGGTCAGCGCCAGCGCGGGTGCGAGCGCGCGAGCGCCCACCGTCAGCCAGGCGCCGCGTCGTGCCGGGTTCTCGATGAGGTGATAGGTGAGCACCGACAGCGCCAGCGCCAGCACGCCGCAGCCCAGCCGCTGCGGCACCGTAAGATCGGGCGTCAGCATCCCGGCGTAGACGATGACCGGCCAGTGCCAGAGATAGAGCGAATAGGAGAGCGTGCCGATCCATTGCAAGAGCGGCAGCGACAAAGCGGTGGCCGGGCCAAGGACGTGCCGGTCGGTCCGCCCGTTGGTCTGTTCCCCGCAGCCGCCGCTCAGCAGCACCAGCACGGTGCCGGCAACCGGCAGCAGTGCGTACCAGCCGGGGAAGGGCAGGTCCTCGCTCAACAGGCGATAGGCCGTCGCAATCAGCGCCAGGCCGAGCCAGCCAAGGGCTGGCCGCAGCCAGATGCGGTGCTGCAGCAAAGCCATGGGGACCAGCGTCGCCAGGCCGCCGGCAGCGAACTCCCAGGCGCGCAGCGGCGAGAAATAGAAGGCCCAGGCCGGCGCCGCGCTGGTCAGCCACAGGCAGGCGGCGAAGGAGGCGAGGCCGACCACGCCGATCATGGCTGCGGCCGTTCGCCGGCCCGGCCGCAGCCAGGCGGCCAGCAGAAGCAGCGCCGGCCAGGCGAGATAGAACTGCTCCTCCACCGACAGCGACCAGAAGTGGATGAAGGGATTGCTGGTGGCGTCGGCGGCGAAATAGTCGAACGACCAGCGCAGCAGCCACAGATTGATGGCATAGGCGGAGGCAAACATGGCGCCGCGCGAATAGAGCGCCTGCTCCTGTGGCGCCAGGATGAAGTAGCCGGCGGCCAGCGTGACCAGGATGACGAACAAAGCTGCCGGCAGGAGCCGCCGCGCGCGCCTGGCATAGAAGCGCCAGAGGTCGAGCCGGCCGGTCTCGCCGATCTCCTGCATGAGGTGGGTCGATATCAGCCAGCCCGAGATGACGAAGAAGATGTCGACGCCGGCAAAGCCGCCGGGGAGCGCGGTGAGGCCGAAATGGTAGGCGACGACGCCGCCGACGGCGAGCGCGCGCAATCCTTGTATGTCCGGCCGGAACGATGCTGCCACGACGGCTCCCTCGTGCAAGCCCAGCCCCTGTGCAATGTCGGCGGTGCAGGCCGATATCGCAATGCAACAAATTTATCGCAGTGCAACATGGCAGAAATGGGGAGATGGGCCGGGTGCCGGCCGGGCCCGATCCTTGCGTGGCTGGCTTGTCTGCACACCTGCGGCAGACGCAAAACAGCCCCGCGCGGGGCTGTTTCTCATTCGGGTTGCTGGACTGCTACTTGCTGCCGCCGTTCGCTTTCACGCTGCTGCAGAATTCGGGATGGCTGTTGGCCGCAGTGGCGTCCTTCGCCTCGTCCTCGCAGGCCTTCATCATCGCGGTCTGGTCGTCCGGCGTAAGGGCCTTCCAGGCTTTCACGAAGTCGTCGTTGCTGACCATCGTCTTCATGCTGCTATCGGTGTAGAAGGGCTGCATCTTGGCTGGATCGTCGAGAGCCGACGTTTTGGCAAACGCCGCGCCGCCGACCATCGAAAGTGCCATGGCGCCCAAGCAGATCATCTTGATGTTCATGGGTACTCTCCTGTTGCTTTGGGATCGTCGAAGCAACGATCCATTGGAAAACGACAGGTTTGGGTGAAAGTTCCGGCATTTTTTGCGCAGAAAAGCCGAAACGAGGAAAAATATAGCCGAAAAACTTGAAACTTTCCCCGATTTTTCCCGTAGGAGGCGAGTTTATCGGGTCTCTCGTGCGAGACTGACCACCAGTCGATCGACGCTGGGGTCGTCGAGGCTGACGATATGGGCCATCTGCAGCGCCCGCTTCATGCTGACCCTGGTGACGTCCTGCCGCATGATGACCGGCACAAAGGCCGGCCCCGATCCTGTGAGGACGATCGCCCTGCCGACCAGAACCGGTTCGGAGATGGGAGCCCACTGTACGGTCATGATCGAGGGCTCGCTTGTCTGGCGGCGGTTGATGCCTGTGAAATAGATCCAGTTCAGGCGCGAGATCGCTACGCCGTAGTGGTTGCCGGGCATTCTGGCGCCACCCTGGCCATCGCCCGGGGCCCACCGCGTCACCCGCCTGAAGGTGACCAGCTCGGCCTCACGTCGCAGGAAGGTGACCGAGCGCATCAGAAGGTCGGGGCGGCCGGGAACCGAAAAATAGGTGAAATAAGTGCCGCCGGCGATGGCGGGCGACGGCGGCCGCACCATGTTTTCGTACAGTGCCTCGCGCAGCGATGCGTTGCCGTCGCCGTTGGCTGCGGGAACAGCCGGCTCGCGATACAGCTCGTTTTCGTCGATCTTGAAATAATCGCAGATCAGCCTGGCGGTGGTTTTGTTGGGCACCGCCTTGCCTTGCAGATAGCGCTCGAACTGGGTGCGATTGATGCCAAGCTCACGGCACACCGCGCTGACGGAAGCGTGGCGCTGGACCAGCCGCCTGAGATTGGCGGCGAGATTCTCGCGAATTGGCACGACATCTCCCCGACAGACGTACGGACCAGCATTCAAGCGATAGCTTATATACACTTGCATGCCGTGGCGCTGGCGCGAAGATGGACCTTTGGCCAATAGGCAACGATCCCGTAGAGCGTAGGCTGTACGATTTTGACAGTCCGGCTATGCAAGCCGCGTAAATGGGCGTATTTCGGTGGCAAGAGCGACCTCGGATCGGCCTCTCGACATCCTGTAATGGAGGGCGGTTTGGATCATACCGGCCTGGTCGAGCTTCTGGACTACACGCAGGCGCAATTGACGAAGATCCGCCAGGCGGTCGCGTCAAGCGATCACGCCGGTGCCATGTTCACCATTGATTGCCTTGTCGGAGCGGCGGCCGAGCAGACGAAGTGCAAGCTTGCAAGCCTGGAGCATGCCGGCTTGCCGATCAGCAAGGATGGGCCGATCGGCAGGGATGGGCCGATCGGCAGGGATGGGCCCATAGAAGGCGGTGCGGCACCGCCCGGCAAAGCGACATCGGGCAAGCCGGATGCCGGCAGCAGCCGCTCCTGATCAGGCCGCGCCGATCTCGCCGATCAGCCTTGCATATTCGGCCTCGGCTTCGCCGTAACTGCCATTGGCGAGTTCCAGCAGCCCGGCGCGGTCGCGAATGACGATCTCGCCCCGTCTCGAGCGAATCAACGTGCGGCCTTCGAGCAATTGAAGCGCGACGGTGACGCCTGGCCGCCTGACACCAAGCATGATGGCCAGGAATTCGTGGGTGATGGCGAGATGTTCGCCGGGCACCCGGTCGTCGCACATGAGCAGCCATCGCGCCAGCCGCTCCTCGAGCTTCAGCCGCGCGTTGACGAGCGCGGTGCAGCCGGCCTGGGTTTGTAGTGCGTTGACGAAGCGCAGCAGGAACATGCGCAAGGTCGTACTTGCCTCCAAAGCTGCCTTGAAAGCGCCGGCTTCGATGCGGATCGCTTCGCCTTCGAGTTGGACAAAACAGGCATGCGGCGCACGGTCGTCGCCCATCACCAGGGAGTATCCCGTCATGCCTTCGAAGCCGATGAAGCCCACTTCGGCCTCTTGGCCGCTTGCCGTGCTGGCGACCACCGAACCAATGCCCTGTTCGATGAAGTAGACGGCCTCGATCGGAACATTCGGGGTCACCAGCATCATGCGCAATGGCAAATCGCAGCGCTGCATGTGCGGCTCGAGCAACGCCAGATCATCCGCAGGCATGCGCCGCAGCAGTTGGTTTCGGTACGGATGGTTCCCGTCGGGATAGGGTTTTTTGTCGGGATCAGAGTTTTTGTTGGGATCAGACATGGCGTGGCCCAATGCAGGGCAAGAGCCATCCAATCTCCCAGCCGTCCGTGCCCGTAAAAACGTGAGGACGATGGCCTATGTATAGGGGCTCTGAACGCAGAAAGATATTAATGCGATATGAAATTCGAAGCACGGCGCCCCCCAACGCCTGTTCGCATATGAAAAGATCGGCCTGAATGTTAGTGTCGGAAACGTACCAAACGCCATTTGGTACAAAACCGACATATTTCATGAGAGCGCCGGATCACGCCGATAAAATCCGCTGGCCAATGAAAAGCGCCATGTCGCGCTGGGCCTGGGGACCATTCGAAGAAGGGGGAGGACCGGGGGGAGAATTGTACGATACTTACTGTGATGAGGCCGATGTTGACTCTTGCTCAGCCCGATTTCATTTTTTGACCCACAGCGTCTAAAGCGCATCGCGTTTGATCGGATTTATGCGATGCGCTTTAGGGTCTTTGTTTATGCATGTCGTTCTCCCAAAGCCGAGGTCACTTTTGGACGACATGCATCAAAAGTGGCCGCTGCTCCGAAAGGGGCTTCTTATGTCGAGCCTTCGTAAGCGCAATCCCGGTCTCCATCCTTCCGATCTGCAACTGTGCCAGCGCGTCTTCGATCGGGTCTGCCTGGAGCGCAAATTTGATCGCATGTCGGGGGAGTCGGACGTGCAGCTTCTGGCAGCCACGGTGTTTTCGCTGTTCCAGAATGGCTGCCGCAATGAAGGCGAGTTGCTTGAGAGTTTCAGGCGGACCCGCCAATGACCAAGGCCAGGATCACGTCCGCGGCACCGGCCGAAAACGAACCTTACGACGCTGCGGTCTTCGCCCGGAAATACGGCATGTCGCGGAAGGCCGCGGAGGTCGTGCTGTCCGCGAATGGACCGTCCAGAACAGCCTGTGACGCTGCCGCCCGCTCTTTTATGGAAGCGGTTGCCCGCAGAGCGAAGAGCAGCCATAAACACTGATGCTGCGCCTTGAGCGACTGCCGTCTCGCCGCCGACCCGCGGGCGCGTCCAATGCTACCTTCATCGAACACCGCGAGGCGTCAGCCTGCCGGGCCTGTCGGGCCGATCGGACCGGTCACTCCTGAAGTGGCTTGCTGCGCCGTCACGGCGGAGAGTTTCTGCCGTTTGAGCAGCATCGGCTTTTCATAGATCTTCTTCATGGTCACGGCCTCCCTCCGCAAAGTTCGATTGCGGCAGCGTCATCGCCGGCCGCGCTCCTGTCAAGCGGACCTGGTCGAGGGCCGGCCAACCCGAACGAAAATCCACGCCTCAATTCCTGTCGGCCGGCTTGGAACGCATGCGCGAAACCGTCTCGCGCTCGGCGCGTTTGGAGCGCAGCGGCGGCAGGTCGCGGTCGATCAGGTCCATGTCCTCCAGCACCATATCGCCCATGCGCTTGAAGGCGATGTCGAGCGCGCCGGCGCGGTGAGCCGAGCGCAGGAAGCCGGGCAGGGCGCGCACCGGATGGTCCCGCGCCAGCGGTTCTTCGGGAAAAACGTCGCTGGCGGCGACGATGTGGCCGCTCTTAACCGCCGCCATCAGCGCCGGGAAGTCCACCACGCCGGCGCGGCTGAGCAGGATGAAGGCAGCGCCCTTGCGCATGCCGGCAAAGGCGTCGGCACCGAGAAAACCCTGGTTCTCGCTGGTCACCGAGGCAACGACGAAGATGAAGTCGCTGGTCGACAGCACCTCGTCGAGGGAGGCCGGCTCGACGCCATTGTCGATGAGGATCGATGGCGGCAGCCACGGATCGAAGACTTTGGTGCGGGTGCGGAAACCCGACAGCAGCCGGTTGAGCGCCCGGCCGAGATCGCCGAAACCGATGATGCCGACATCGGCGCCAGACAAGAGCCGCGCCGTCTGGTTGCCGTCGCCGCCCCACAGTTCCTGTCCCTGGCGGAAGGCGAGGTCGGCATCGACGATGCCGCGGGCGAGATTGAGTGCCATCGCAAGGCCAAGCTCCGCGACCGGCTCGGCGAACACCAGGCCGGTGGTGACGACATGGATGCCGCGCGCGAACAACGTCTCGTAGGGCATGTTGTTGATGAGGTTGGTCTCGACATTGAAGACGCAGCGCAGCGCCTTCATCCGGTCGAGCGTTTCGGGCGATATGGGCGGCTGGCCGATGATATAACGCACCTCGGCCAGCATGTCGGCCGGCAGTTTCGCGACGCCGTCAGCGGTCGTCTCGACGATGCGATAGTGCGCCTTGAGCCGCGCCAGCTGCCGGGCTGTGAAGATCAGGTCGAGCGTGCGTGGTTCAGGCGCACTGATGACCAGCGGCAAGGCGCTGTTGGACATGACTATTCCCTCTGTTCCCCAATGGCCAAAATACCTTGGATGAAACGATTTACAACATCGCGCGGCCGAGGAGCGCGCGATTGGCGCTGGGATGAGGTGACCTGTCGGAGCCGATATGTGCCGGCAATGCAACAGTGAAGAATCGTTTGACCGCGATGGCGTGGATACGACGTAAGAACCAGTAATGGCACAATTGACACGGGGCAGGGAATTGGTTCTGCTGGCGCCGTATCAATTTGGAGGGCACTTTACAGTGAAGAAATACGAGAAACCAACCTTGCAGAAGCGCGACAGGCTTTCGGGTGTCACGGCCCAGACTGCCCCATCGACACCTCCGCCGGCCGTCAGTGATTGATTGGCGTCTGACGCATTCGCCTGACAAGGGCAATCAATAGCGGCAATCGATAGGGCGCGACTGGTCGCGCCCTATCGCATATTGGCCACGGGTGCCCGCCGTTGTCCCAGATGCCGGACCTTACGGCCGATGATCATCAGCTGGCGCGCGGTGTTGTTGCGCAGGCGCCGCACGCGCCATTCCAGTCCGGTGTCGGCGGTAATCGACTTGGCATAGTAACTGACCCGCATGCCATCCTCATCGGCAGCCACCTTGACCGGGTCGTCATAGAAGGCGTTGATCTTGTCAGCCGCCATGCCTGGAGTTTCGAGCCAGCGTGGAATGTGAACCGAATGGAGCTGATCGACATCGGTCATCACGCGGCCGATGCCGACGCCCGGCGTCGGACACGTGGTACAGAAAGCATCGCCGATGAAGATGACCCCGTCGCGGCGATGGCCTTGCGTCGTGCTCAGACTGATCTGCCTGACCTCGACAGGACTCGCGACTTCGAAGTTGCCGCATCGCACGGCTATTTCGGGCATCAATTCGCAGAGCATCTTTTGCGGCTCCTGGCGGAACGCCCGCGTCCACGGCTCGGCCACATTGCGATAGAGGAACATGTTCGCCCGCATCTTGTCGCCGAGGGGAAAGATGCTGATGTAGGCGATACGGTCGGCGGCCCGCCTGCTGTAGCAGGTGACGGACTGATGACCGAAATCGCTGGGCGAGATGGCGAGGTCGAATCCCATCGACAGTGAATGCGCCTTCGATTGCTCGATACGCTCGACGCCGACGGCGCGCCGCACCGCCTCGCCGTGACCGGTTGCCACCACCAGCAGGCGGGCATCGATGACGGTGCCGTCGGCCAGCACAAGCCGCTGCCGGTCCGGTCCAGTCGAGACTTCGGTTACCTTGCCGACCGTCAGCGGCACTTGCGCAGGCAAGGCGTCGCGCAGGCCATTGATCAGCGCGCCATAGGAGAATGTGAATTCAGCCTTCTTCTCATGCGCGAAGAACTGGCCGAGGCGAAACACATGCGTGTCGGTCGTGGAGGTGACGAGACGCTTGAGTGTCGCATCGAGGCCGAGCTTTTCGAACAGCAGCATCTGGTCCATGCCGATCTTCTCGGCCCGGAATTCCTCGTGGTGGACGCGGTGCGGATCGATCAGCGCCACCTTGCGGCCGGCTCGTCCCAACAGAATTGCCAAGGTCGTGCCGGCCATTCCGGCACCGACGATCGCCACATCGACTTGGGCCGGGCCAGCCTCTGAGATACTCATTTTGCTGCTCTTTCTGATGGCAACGGCGCGTTTCACAATCTCCGGTAGAAAATATCTTCCGGACCTAAATCAACCGCAAGCAACCGGCGCGCGTGCTTGGTAGTAACCAATGTTTAGGTTAATCGCGGGCCCGCTGCTTCCAGCGCGGTGCGATCGCCGAGCCATCGATGAACTCAAAGCCGCCAGCCTCGTTGAGCGTGTGAAGTTTACGCCCACTCCATAGCGCACCTGGATTTAAGATGGTTTCAACGACCTGCTCCATGCCGATCAAATCAAGGTGAGAAATGCGTGCGATGCCAAGCGCCGCGCCATAGCTCCTGCGGCAGTCCTGGACCGGGCGCAGCAGGTCGTTGCCGCGCCTGACCATGCGGCCGGCCGGCCGCGCCGAGGCGATATCGATCAGCACGGGATTTTTGGGGTGCGGCGTCCAGGGGCCGCGAAAATCCGGCGCCGACCACAGATGCAGCGCGTCGGAGAAGGCGCCGCCGCCGTCGCGGACGGTGGCGAACAGCCACCAGGCGCCGCCATGCTCGACAAGCGTGGCGTCGCTGGCGACGACACCGGACAGAAGCGTCGCCTCCTTGACCCATCCGCCGGGAAAAGCTGTGGCCCGGTAGAGATCGACCGTGCCGTTGGCGCAGCTTTCCGGCACCATCCAGACCTCGCCGTCGCGCTCGAAGACGAAGGGGTAGGAGAGATGGTAGGGCAGCTCCAACACCGGTTCAGGCCTTCCGAGCGGGCCTGCCGGGCCGAAGGGAACGGCGGAGATGATGGCTTTGCCGAGCCGATGGATATAGTCCTCGACGAACAGGGTCAGCTGGCCCTGGTAGAGGATGGGGAACGGATCGGCGTAGAAGCGGCTGCCGTCGTCCGGCAACTCTTGCCAACCCGACGCCGGATGCGCGCGCAGCTCGAACAGATCGCGGCTCCCGGTTTGCCGCCAGCCGACCTTCCAGTGCGGCGCGTTGTAGCAAAGGTGATAGATCTTCTGGATGATCCGCCGCGCCAGCGCCTTGCCGGCCCTGACCCCAAGCTTGCCCGCCGAGGGCATTGGCGGCGGGCCACCCACCTGCGCCGGTTCGGGCAGATCAGGCACGGACTTTGCCGCGCCTGACATGGCAGCTATGATCAGGCTTGCTGTGCGCGCCAGCATATCCTGGAAGGACGCCAGCGCGATGCCGCCATATTCGGTGCCCAGACGCCCGGCGGCGATCGCAACGCCGTTCTCCTCGATGCGGGCAAGCGGCGTGCGACCTGCGAGGATCAGGGCCAGCAAGGCCGCTTCGCCGCTGGCGCCGTCATAGGTGACGCGCCAGATCCGTGTGCTTTCCAGCCTGACATCGCCGCAGAGGTCGATGACCAGGTCAGGCGAAGCGGGGGACTGCCGGTAGGGCGCGAGCGCCGAAAGCGGCACACGCTTGGCCAGTCCATCATGGGACAGTCCGTGGATCGCCGTTTCGAGTTGAAACAGGGCCGCGGCGCTGCGCGGAATGCCACCGCCCGCCGGCCTGACATCGACGGACAGTTCGACGTCTTCGAGCGCGGCAAGGCGCTCCAGCAGCGTGACGTGAAAGGCGCGGACGCAGTCGCCGTCCAGGCGGAGGCTTATCTGCATGTTGGAGGTCCGAAAAGGCGGTGCCCGGCCTTGCCGGCCAGGCCGGTCCGGTCAAATTGTAACCCCATCTGCATTCGTCTCCGCTCGCTGCGTAGCCAACACCTCGATATGTATATTTTTAAGCAAACCGCGTGCCAAAATTCACGTCACCTCTCAACATAATTAACAATGTTTTAACAGTTGGAGGAATAGCTAGGTTAGCGCCGCAAACTGGTCTTGCCGGCATATGGAGTATTGTCGGAGGCAGCCATGCAATCATCCCTGCCCATGGTTCCTCAGCAACACTCCCCGGATCCGGCACGCGCGGGATCATATGCAGCCTCCACTGTCGAACTGGGCGATCTGAAGCGCATCCTGGTGCGCCGCCGGTTCTGGATCTTCGGCACCGTCGCACTGCTGACGCTGGTCGCCCTGCTCTACGGCCTTTTCACACCGGCGCTCTACAGCTCGGCGGCGGAAATCCTGATCGATCCGCAGGACCTGCAGGTGGTCACCAACGACGTCAATCCCAGCCGTATCTCACCCGATGGCGGCATCACGCAGGTCGAGAGCCAGGTCAGCGTGGTCCAGTCGACGGGCGTGCTGATGCGGGCGATCGCGGCGACAAACCTGACGCAGGATCCGGAATTCAATGGGCAGGGCTTGCTGTCGCGCCTGCTCGGTTCGGCATCAGCCGAAGGCGACAGGTCGGTGCAGACACTCGACGCGCTGCGCCGGCGCCTGGCGGTGAAGCGGGCCGACAAGGTCCTGGTCCTCGACGTCATCGTCACCGCCAAGAGCGCCGACAAAGCCGCCCTCCTGGCCAACGCCATCGCGCAGGCCTACCTGGTCGACCAGGCGAGCGCGCGCGCGAAAATGGCCAAGGACGCTTCCGAGTCGATCACCGCGCGGCTGGACGAGCAGCGCAAGCGCGTCCAGCAAGCCGAAAACGCCGTCGAAGCCTACAAGTCCGCCAACAACATGGTGATGGCGGCAGGCAATCTGGTCAGCGACCAGGAACTGACCGAGATCAACACGCAGCTTGCGGCGGCGCAGAGCCGCACCGCGGCGCTGAAGGCGCAGGTCGACCAGATGCGCCGGCAGAGCGGCACGCCGGACGCAACTTCGGAAGCAATGCGCTCGGCGGTGATCTCGAGCCTGCGGGCGCAAGAGGCGACGTTGGTCGACCAGGTCTCGCAGCTCGGCACGGAGTTGGGGCCGCGTCATCCCTCGCTGATCGCAGCCCAGCAGCAACTGCGCGACACGCGCCAGCTGATCGCGCGCGAACTTGGCCGCATCGCCACCGCCACCGAGACCGACTACGAACGGGCGCTGGCCAACCAGCAGGCGCTGGAAGCCAAGGTCGCCGGCATGAAGAGCAAGTCGCTCGACACCGATCAGGCCTCGGTGCGGCTGCGCGAACTGCAGCGCGACCTCGAGGCGCTGCGTTCCGTCTACTCGAACTATCTCCAGCGCGCCCAGGAGACGCGCGAGCAGATCAATGTCGACAGCACCAATGCGCGCATCATCTCCAACGCCATGCCCGCCTTGAAGAAGAGCTGGCCGCCTCTGCCGCTGCTGTTGCTGGGCGCGATATTCGGCGGCCTTGGGCTCGGCACCGGTCTGGCGCTGATCGCCGAATATTCCTCGCCGACGGTGCTTTCCAGCGCCCAGATGCAGTCGGCCATCGACGCGCCGGTGCTGGGCGTGGTGCCGGCAAAGTCGGACACAGGCCGGCGCTGGTGGCCTTTCGGCGGGGCGCGCGCCGCCGCCTCCAGCCAGAAGACCGATGCCGTCGTCGGCCTTGCGCTGAGGCGCATGTTCAGTTCGGGCCAGCGTCCGGCGGACTGGCCGCTGGTGCCTTCCATCTTGGTGACATCGTCGCCGGGCGAGGGCGCGCAGCGTAGCCGGGTGGCGCGGCTGCTGGCCAATGCCGCGGCATCCAGGGGTAGCCGTGTGCTGTTCATCGATGCCAATGCTGGCGGCGGCGGCCAGAAGGATCCGCAGCCGGGGATCCTCGATGTTCTGCGCGGCGAGTACGCGTTCGAGGCCGTCAGCCATTACGCCGCCGGCAGCAACGTTGCCGTGCTGGGCAGGGGCCGCTCAAAGGCGGTCTTCCAGGAAGCGCATGGCATCTATTTTGCGCAGCAGATGCTGGCGCGGGCCAGCCGGAGCTTCGACCTCGTCGTCATCGACGGTGGCGCGCTGGCCGACAATCTCAATGCCTCGCCGCTGGTCGCCATGGCCGACGAGATCGTGCTCGTCGCCACGCTGAACGCCACCCCGATGCGCGACGTCACGACGACTTCGCAGGCGGTCTCCGTCATGGGGCGCCTGCCGACAGCCGCCTTGCTGGTCGACGAGGCCGCCTGATATGGCGGCCAGTTGGAGCGCAAGCGCTTCGAACCTTGGTGCTGCCGCACCCCGCGCCGGCACGCCCATCTCCGGCACCTCGGTCGATGCACTGACGCGCTTCGGACTGATCGCGGCGGTAGCGGTGCTGTTCAGCATCTCGGGGGGCATGCTGTGGCTGGTCGGCTACAATTATGATGGCCTGTTCGGCAACCCGGCGACCAAGATCCACCCGTCCACCTATCTCATCGTCCTGCTGCTTGCCTGGCGCTCCTGCGCATCAGGCAATCCGGTCGGCCATATCGTCCATCTCGCCGACAGGCGGCCGGCCAGCGCGCTGATGGCCGCCATATCGATCGTGCTTCTGGTCGTCGTCATCGCCAGGCAGCGGCCCGGTATGGCCGGCATGATCGATACGTTCGTGGCTGCGGCACTTCTCGTGCTGATGCTCAGCGAGGACGACGAACGGACCTTCGCCGGGCTGCAGACCGTCGTCCACGTGGTCATGACGGCGAATGCCTTGCTTGCCCTTTTCGAGTTCGCCACCAAAACGCTTATCTTCCCCTATCGCCTCGACGGCGTGGCGTTTACCACCGATCTGCGCTCGAGCGCGCTGCAGGGGCATCCGCTTGCCAATGCCATGGTGACGTCGATCTATGTGCTTGCGCTGCTCTCCGGTGCCAGATCCCTGTCGATGCCTGTGCGGATAGGGTTGATCGGCTTGCAATGCGCGGCACTCGTCGCCTTCGGCGGCCGCACGGCGATGGTGACGACGGTGGTGCTCGGCGGCTGCTACCTGCTTTTTCAGGGCATCACCAAATTGCGCCAGGGCCGCGTCAATCTCCTGGGTGCGGCACTCGGCTTCATGCTCGCCGCCCTGCTGCCGGTCGTCATCATTGTGGCGGCATATCTGGGCTTTTTCGACGCGCTGCTGGAGCGCTTCGTGTCGGACAGCGGCAGCGCCAATGCCCGGGTCGAGATGTTCGAGCTCTTCAAGCACCTGGAATTGCGCGATCTGATCGTGGGGCCGGATGTCGACCTGATCGACAGCCTGCGCCGCATCAACGGTCTCGAACAGGGCATCGAGAACCCGATCATCCGCACGGTCCTTTATCAGGGCGCCTTCTTCACGCTTTTGCTGACGTTCGGCTTCGTGCTGTTCCTGTTCGAGGTGGCGCGCCGCTGCCATCCCGGCATCTGGCTGCCGATGCTGGGCTGGGTCATCCTGATCAACACTTCGGAAAGCGTCGCGTCGAAGACGACGCTGCTGACCAAGTTCGTGGTGCTGGCATTGGTGCTCTATCGGCCGGCGCGGGCAGCGTTCAGGCCGGTCAGTCCGCCGGCATGGTCAGGCCAAGCGCCGCGATGATATCGGGGTCCAGCGCCCGGGTGGTGTCGTCCATCATGCCCATGCCATCGAAGAGATCCCACAGTGCCCAGGCGAAGCCGAGTTCCTCGGCGCTCCGCCTCACATCGGCGATGTAGCGCCCGCGATCCGGATTGGGCGCGGCGACATAGCGGGCGTCGGTGCGCAGCGCGCCGAACTCGCCCATGATGATGCGTTCCGGCGCAAGGCTATGGCCATCGGCCCAATCGCGGACCTGGCGAAGATATTTGTCGACAAACCAGCGGTCGGGCTGGGCGTCGAAATAGACTTTCAGCACACGCTCGGTCTCGGCATAGGCTGCTTGCTTGGCGTCTTCAGGGGTTTCGGTGTCCTGCGCCATGCGCGCCCTGACCGATGCCAGCGTCTGTTGCAGCGAGCCGGCGGATGCCGGCCACGGCACATTGTTGAGCGACCGATAGACCGGCTCGCGCATCCAGGGCGCGCCCTGATGGCTGAACAGATAGGGCTCATAGAAATGGAAGGTGAACAGGATCGGCTCGAAGGGCGACAGCGGGCCCGGATCGAGCGCGGTCAGTCCGCTCGCCATCGAGCCGCAGCCTCCGGTGACGACCAACGGCAGGGTCGCTGCCGATGCCCTTGCCGCGGTCAGAAGCGCGAGCTGGATTTGCAACCAGACGTTCGACGCGCAGGCCTGCGCCGGTTCGTTGACCGGCTCGAGCGCCACCCTGCCGGGCTGGAACCGCGCCAGCCTGCCGGCAAGCTCGCCGACCAGCCCGCGATAGAGATCGAAAGCGGGTGCGGCGGTGCTGGAGACCATGCGGTCGGGGTTCCAGTAATGGGTGGCAGCGTTGGCCTGGATGTTGACGATGATGCCAAGATCGGCGTCGAGGGTGGCGGTGACGGCGGCGTCCAGCATGTCCAGCAACTGACTGCGCGTCTTGGCGTCGGCGGCCAGGAAAGGGCCGGGATCGACGGGCAAGCGGATGAAATCGAGCCCGGTCTCGCGCAACCGACGCAGGTCGTCTGGGGTCGGCACCGGCCGTTGCGACTGGAAGGGCGGCCAGCCGTAGTCGGTGCGGGGTGCGGGAAATTCACGCGTCAGCGAGAACCAGGGCCAGGCGTTGACGCCGCGCCGAAACCGCGTCTCGGCGGCGGCGCGAGCGATTGGTGCGACCGGGAGCGAGCCGAGAGCCGCTGCAGTGGACAGCGCGGTCCGCAGCACCCGCCGGCGCGACCAGCCTATCATACGGTTCCTGGCGATGCGTGATCCATCGCAGTGGTCTTGGCGGCGGTCATGCCGAGCAGATGATAGGCCTCGTTTTCATAGGCGAGCAGGACATCGTCCCAGCGAAAGGCTTCGCGGGCCCGCGCCCTCGCGGCAACGCCGCAGGCCTTGACCAGGGCATCATCGTCCAGCGCCTGCTGCATCCGCTCGGCGCAACTGTTCTTGTCGGTGAAGTAGATCGCCGCAGCCCCTGCGGTCCACCTGTTGTAGGGATTGTCATGCGCGATCACCATGTTGCCGGCCGCCAGCGCCTCGACCAGCGACGGGTTGGTCCCGCCCACCGTGTGGCCGTGCAGATAGGCGCGGGCGTGGAAGCGCAGGGCCTTCACCGTTGCCTGGTCGTAAATGGCGCCCGGCAGCACCACCGAACCGTTCGCCGCCTTGCGGATGGCGGCATGGTAGGGGATGTCGTCGGACAGCGTTCCCAGCACCACCAGCTTCATGTCGCGCTTGGTGGAGCAAAAGGCTTCGACAATCGGCAGGATGTTGTTGTCGGGTTCGATGCGCGCGATCGAGATGAGATAACGCCCGGGCTCGAGGCCGAGCGCCCGGACCGGCGCCTCGGGCGCTGATGCCACCGGATCGGCGCCATAGGCGATGGTGGCGATGGCGCTGCGCGACCGGCGCGTCGCCAGGTGATCGGCGATGGCGGGATGATCGGCGACCAGCCGGTGCGAGGCCCAAGCGCCGATCCATTCGTTGAGCCAGAACCAGGTTCGCGCCGCCATCCCCCATTTGGGGCGACGCCACTCGATGCCGTCCATGTTGGTGAAGATCTTGCGCCGCTTCAGCCTGAGCCAGGTCAGGAAGACCGCGCCATTATAGCCGAGCACCAGGCAAACGCCCTGTCGTCTGGCAGCATCGCGGGCGCATTGCCAGTCGAATTCCAGGGTCGCGCGCGGTCCCTTGGAGGCGACCTGGATGTGAATGAGCTCGATGCCGCGCCAGGTTTCGCTGCGCACCCGCTGGTCGATCCGCTCGACCTCATCCTGGCAATAGACGCCGACCTTCCAGCCGCGCCCGACAAGAAACAGCGCCAGTTTTTCGGCAAAGGTTTCAAAGCCGCCATGGGCCGCGGGTATGCCGCGGGTCCCCAGGATTAGAATGGCGGGCTTTTCTGGTTTCATGGCCGGCGGCACTTTCACACATCTCATATATTAGATATTGCTTAATTTATAATGAGCAGACCGCAACTTTCGTGCCATCTTCCGATTTCGGTATCCTGGGAGGGGATCATGGCGCGGGGTTGTAAAAAAACGGTGTTGAACCCGGTGGTTGTTTCATTCTCGGTCAACCCTTCTGTGCGTAGCTGTATCGAAACGAAGCAATGCCAGGGGCGTACGGCCGGCAGTCGGACATATCGAACCGATAGGCGGACATATCGAACCAGGCATGATTCTTGCGGACGGGGTTCTGCCACAATCGCCCAGCGCGATGGTTGTAGCATCCGGCGGGAAACAAAGATGCGGATTGCCTGCGTTCATCAGGGTTATGAACTCTATGGTTCTGACCGCAGCTTCGCGGAGAGCGTGGCTGCGCTGCGCGCCGCGTTTCCGTCGGCCGACATCGAGGTGGTCTTGCCGCGCAGCGGGCCGATCGTCCAGATCCTGGAAGCGCATGCCAGCCGGATCGTCTTCGAACCGCTCTGGGTGTTGAGGCGCCAGGCCATTGCGCGCCTTGCGACAGTCGAGATGGCGCGATTGCCGGTTGCCGTGTTCAGGGCGTGGCGGCGCCTCAAGGCCTGCGACCTCGTCTATGTCAACACCTCGATCGTTGCCGACTATGCGCTGGCCGCGCGCTTGCTGCCTTACAAGGCCGTCCTGCACATCCACGAAATCCCCGAAGGCGCCATGCGCAGGGTACTTGTCGGCCTGATGCGCTGGAGCCATGCGGATCTGATCTTCAACTCGCGCGCGACACGCACCGCGTTTGGCGATCCCAAGGCGGCGCGCGCATATGTCGTCTACAACGGCGTTGCCGGGCCGGCGGCGGTCGAACCAATGACGTATGACGGCAAGCGCCCATTGCGGGTGCTGCTGCTCGGCCGCATCAACCGGATCAAGGGGCAGGAGGTCCTGCTGGAGGCGATCGCCTCGATGCCGGCAGAACTCCAGGCGAGGGTCGAGGTGCGGCTGGTCGGCGGCGCCTTCGAAAGCACCGAGCGCGAGCGTGCGCTTGCCGAACTGGTCGAAACCATGGGGCTTGCCGGGCGCGTCGGAGTCCTGCCTTTCATTCCCGATCCCTCGGAGCATTATCGCTGGGCCGACATCGTCACCGTGCCGTCGCGGCGTCCGGAATCGCTGGGCCGCGTCGCCATCGAGGCGATGGCTTATGGCCGGCCGCCGCTTGTGTCGGCGATCGGCGGGCTGGTGGAAGTGGTCAGCGACGGGCAGACCGGCTGGCATGTTCCGCCCGGCGACGCAGTAGCTCTTGGCGCGAAATTGCAGGAGATCATCCTCGCCCCTGAGGCCTGGCGCGGGTTTGTCGCTGCCGGGCGCGCGCGCTATGAGGCGATCTTCAGCGAGCCGGTCGCGGCCGCGGCGATCACCGCGATCGCCGCCGAAAAGCTGAAGACGACCATCGCGCGGCCGGGCAGGGCGCCCGCTGCCCGCGCAGCGGAGACACGGCCGTGAAGTTAGCGTTTCCGAGCCATCTGGTTCGACGCCTCGTGCTGATGATCGGCGGCGAGGCGATGCAGAGCGGCTTTCATTTCGCCCTCAACATCATGCTGTTGCACATGCTGTCGGCGCAGGGCTACGGCCTCTTCGCCATCGGCATGGTGATGGGCGGGGTCGGCCTGTCCTATATCAGGTCGCTCACCGCTGTTCCCGCCAGCATCTGGATGAGCAAGAGCACCAACAGCGCCGGCGTCGATACCTATGACGTGGCGTTCGGAACGGCGGCGCTGATCGTGGCGTTGCTGATGGCCGTCGGCACGGCTGTTCTGATGCATGTCCTTGGAGATCCAAGCGGAATTGCCGCCGGCTGCTTCGTCGGTGCCTGGTCGTTGCGCAGCCATATGCGCACGGCTTTCTTCGCACGGCGCCAGCAGGTTGTCGTCTCCATCAGCGATGGCGCTTTTACAGTCGCCGGCTGTGTCCTGACCGGGCTGTCGATCTGGTTGGTCCAAGACCCGCTGCAGACCGTATTCTATGCACTTGCAGCCGCAAATGTGTTCGGCATTTTCGTCCTGGTCCGCCTGGCTCGGCGCTCGCTTCGCATCAGCTTCCGCATGCCGACGCGCCGACGCTATGTCAGGCTCTGGCCCCAACTGCGCTGGTCGGCATTCAGCGCGACCACCACCAACATCCAGGGTCAATGTCTGGCGCTGCTGGTCGCCGGCATTGCCGGGCCAGCCGCCTACGCACCGCTGGCGGCGGTTCTGGTGCTGTTTGCTCCGCTGCGCATCATCAGCCTTGCATTCGTCAACATGACGCAGCCGGATCTCGCCAGGCTGATGCGGAACAATGAAACAGGCCGTGTCTGGACGCAGGCCAAGATCTGGGCGCTCGTCATGGGGCTCGGCGGCCTTGCTTATGGATGTGCGATCATGTTCGTCCTGCCGATGATAAAATCCCAGGCTCTCCAGGACGCTTCGACCTGGTTCATCGGGCTTTTCGTGATCGCGAATTTTGTCCCGATCATGCTCTATATCATGCCCCGCATCGTGCTTGAGATACTCGGCGATTTTCGGATCGTCGCGTTCATCACCACGGGCGGCGCGGTCGTCGGGCTGGCGCTGATCGCGGCCCTGCTGGCAATCGCGTCTCCGCCGTGGGCGTTGTTGGGTTCCGCCGTCTCGGAGATGTTCGTGCTCGTGGCATCGTGGTATTTCGCGCATCACCGCATGTGGAATATCGAGCATCCCGATGAGGCGCGCGACAGCCGGTTGGGCGCGTGGCGGCGGACGCTGCCGTTCGCTACGGCAAAGCGATAGGAAAAAACATGGCAGTCCAGGCGGTGCAAATTGCTGCGGTGACCGGCTCGCCCGATGGCCAGTCCTCCCATCCGGCCACCGTCGTCGCCATCGATGCCTACACGGCGCGGCTCCACACCAGCTTGGAAGCGGTGAGGCCGCTCTGGCTGCGCCTCCAGGCGGACGGTGTGTGCACCGCCCACCAGAATTATGCCTGGGCCGAGGGGATCGTCGCGCGGCTAATGCCGGAAGGTGCGGAACTGCTCATCGTGGAGGTAAACGATGCCGTGACGGGCGCGCCGCGAATGCTGGTGCCGCTGATACGGCGGCCGGCCTTCCGCCATCGGGTGATCGAATGGCTGAGCTGTGGCGTTTGCGACTATTCGGCACCGCTGCTGGCCGATGCCAGCCCGTGGACGATGCAATCGGCGCAGGCCGCGTGGGCTGCGGTGCGTTCCGTGCTGCCGCCGGCGGACCGCATCCAGATCACGGGAATTCCGCAATCGATCAGCGGCATCGCCAACCCTCTGGCCTTGCTCGCAGCCACGCGCGATTCCCTGCATACCAGCTTCGGCCTCGCCATCGACGGCGACCCGGAAACCGTGCTCAAGCGCCTATGCCGGCCATCCTTCGTCAAGGCCTTCAACAAGGACTGGCGCCGCCTCGAACGGCTTGGCGACGTGGAACTGGTCGAAGCCAACACGCCGGCCCTGGTGGAGGTCATCTTCGGCGGCCTGGTCCGGATGCGGCTCAGCCGCTTTCGCGAACTGGGCCGCTTCGACCTGCTGACACAGGCGACGGCTGTCGATTTCTATCGAAACGCCGCTCTCGAGGGCCTGTCGGATGGATCGGTGCGGCTCTTCGGGTTGCGTGTTGGTGAAGCTCTGATCGCGGTACAATACCTGCTGATCCATCAAGTCACCGTTCATGCTCTGCTGATCTCAATCGATCAGGGCGCGGTGCCCAATGTCTCGCCGGGACTTCTGATCATGGGCAAGTTGATGAGTTGGGCGCGCGGCCGCGGTTTCGATTATTTCGACCTGTCGGTCGGCAACCAGAGTTATAAGGAACATATGGGTGCCGTGGGTTCGGGCCTGCGCGAGCTTTGCCACGGGATTACGGTGCGAGGCAGCGCCGTGAGCGCAGCCATCGAGGTCCGCAACCGGACCGAGGTGTTCGTGCGCTCCAAACCTCGGCTGCTGAAGAGGCTCCAGGGACTGATGCGGGACTTGCGGCGCCTGCGTGGGGGATCGGAATGACGGGAGAAGCATGTGGCAAGCTACGCGGCGCGAACGACTCCGATAAGGGATTTGCCCGGTGGGCGGTTTTCCCCGACTGTCGCCAACGCTGATGCAACCGCGCACTTCACGGCTCGGCTGCACACCAGTTTCGATACCGTAAGGCTGCTATGGCTGCTGCTTGAGGCGCACGGCGTCTGCACTGCCCATCAGCACTATGCCTGGGTCGAAGGAATCGCCGCACGGCTGATGCCCAAGGACGCGGACCTGGTCGTCATCGAGGTGAGTGACGCCGTGACCGGCGCGCCGGCCATGCTGCTGCCGCTGATGCGGCGCCGGGCCCTCGGCCACCACGTCATCGAATGGCTGAGCTGCCGCGTGTGCGACTACTCGGTGCCGCTGCTGGCGGATGGGAGAGCGTGGACCAGGCAGAGTGCCGACGCCATGTGGGCGGCGGTCCGTGCCGTTCTGCCACCGGCGGATCGCATCCATATCGCCGGGATCCCGCAGCAGATCCACGGCCTGGTCAATCCGCTGGCACTGCTTTCGGTGGCGCGCGACTCCATCCAGGTCACCTCCGGCCTCGTCCTGCATGGCGACCCGGAGACGCTCATCAAGCGGATCTGCAAGCCGTCCTTTGCCAAGGCCTTCCGCAAGCATTGCCGCGGCTTCGAACAGCTTGGGGGCCTCGCTCTGGTCGAGGCCGACACGCCGGATCTGACCGAGGAGCTCCTGGATGTGCTGCTGGAACTGCGGCTGAAGCGTTTTCGTGAGCTTGGGCGTTTCGATCTCCTGACGCAGGTCCCGGTCGTCGATTTCTACCGCGCCGCGGCGCTGCAAGGCCTGTCGAATGGATCGGTGCGGCTCTTCGGTCTACGCGTCGGTGAAGCCTGGCTCGCCTCCATCTATGTGCTGGTCAGAAAAGGCACACTTCACGCCCTCCTGCTGGGCATCGACCAGAATGCGGTCGCCAATGTCTCACCCGGCCTGACGACGATGGGCAAGCTGATGATGTGGGGATGCGAGCGGGGCTTCGACTATTTCGACCTGTCGGTCGGCGGCCAGGGCTACAAGCAACATATTGGTGCCGCGAGTTCGGTTCTGGCCGAGATCTGCGAACCGGTGACGGTGCGGGGCAGGGCTGCGAACGCAGCCATTCTGCTGCGCAGCCGGGTCGAAGGCATGACGCGGTCGCGCCCACGGCTGCTCAAAGCCGTTCAGGGCCTGACGCGCCGCTTGCGGCGATTGAAGGACTGAGGACGAGCGTTTGCCGGTCCTGCCGACGACCGATGCAAAGAGGCACCAAGGCCGGCAAGGTTGTTGACAGGGTTGGTTGGCTCTATATTTGAAAGCGCGCTTGACGTTCAGAAATGAGTGTCGTCGGCAGATTTTCTCAAATTGGCGTTTTCGGCAGATCATCTCGATGAATGCAAGTTTAGGAGATGGGATTCGTTCCATCCTCATTATTCAAACGAAGTACATTGGAGATGTCGTTCTGACATCTGCTTTGGTTCGCAATCTGCGTCTTTCTTATCCACAAGCATCGGTAACCATGCTTTGTGCGCCGGGACTCAAGCAGTTCATCGTCGCGCAAGGGATCGCCGATGTTGCCGTTGGCTTTGAATCCCGCGGCAGAGGAAGGACTCTGCTCAAGCGTTTGAGCGACTATCGTGGCGTCATCTCTGATCTGCGGCGTCGAAAATTCGATCTTAGCATCGACCTTGCCGATTCAAAAACCTCGCGGATAATGCATCGTTTGATCGGCGCTCCACTTCGCGTCGGCTTCGATCCTTCCGAGCATCCGATGAAGTTCTGGGAAATCCAGCTTGCAAACGTTCTCGCCGCGACTTTCGGACAGGGTGGCCCCCATTATCTCTACAGGAACCTGTCTCCACTCCACGCGCTTGGGTTGGATTGTCAGGACCCAACGCCTCGGCTGCAGCCGAACGGGACCGCCCAGGAAGAGTGTGCCAGGATTCTTGCGGAAAACGCTTTGGCAAAGAAGTCATATGTGGCCGTGCATGCCGGCGCTAGGTTCGAAGGGCGTTGTTGGCCGCCGCAACATTTTGCTGCGGTCATCGACGAGGTATACGCCAAAACCGGGTTGCGATCTCTGCTCGTTGGTGGGCCGGACGAGGGGCTTGCCGCGCAAAGGATCCTTGAAGTGGCAGCGTCGCCGGTCGCCAGTGTCGTCGGAAAGGCCTCGCTTGAAGTCCTGACGGCATTGTTGGCCGAAGCATCAATCTTTCTAGGCAATGAGAGCGGCCCGATGCACATCGCGGCATCTGTCGGAACTCCAGCGGTGGGGTTGTACGGCCTGACGTCGCCCGAGCAATGGGGCCCGTTCGGTGTCCCGAACCGGACGCTCCAGCCGGTCATGCCCTGTCCATGCATCGCTCCAGGTGTTTGTAAAGAAAACAACCCCGGTGGGGTCTATTGTGTGCAGCGGCTTCAGGTTGCCGAGGTCGCGGCAGCGACACTCGATCTCATCGGGGAAGTCCGAAAATCCACTCATTCGGGTATGCCGGCCGCTTCGTAGGCTGGCGGCAACAGGCACGATCACGCGCGGCTTCGTCTTCGCGCGCTTCACATCGTGATTCAGGCCGAGACCCGAGCATCTTCAAAAGACTGCAAAATTTAACCGGACTGCAACCTGCACTGCCACGAAAATTGACAGGACACCTCGTCTCCGGCATCCTTGGAGCCAGTCGCAAGGCCGCCGACAGCGGCCGTGTTGCGTGTCAGGCGACCGAGGGCAGTGTCATGTTCAGTCCCGTCACAGGTCAGAATTCCAAACGCGCCGCGGTGCGCAAAGCGCTCGATCGTCACAAGGTCTACATCACCGAGCAGCGTTTTTCGGAGGGCACCTACCAAGCCCGGGTTCTGGTCGATGGCGAGGCCTATTGGGTCGACGAATTCCGGCTGAGCCAGTTGCAGCAAGGGCTGTCGCCGGCGGAGCTCGAGTTGACGCCGGCCGCTGACGATTGAGAGCGTGACTGGCTTGTTCCTGGCCGCCGTGCTTCGATCTTTGCGATGACAACTCCACCAAAGCTCAAAGCCTATCGCGCCAAACGCGAATTCGCCAAGACGCCGGAGCCGGTTGGCGGGCTCGTCAGCAGCGACGGTAACCGCTTCGTCGTGCACAAGCACCACGCCACCGCAGACCATTATGATCTGCGACTGCAGGTCGGCGATGTCTTGAAGAGCTGGGCGGTGCCGCGCGGGCCTTCGCTCAATCCGGCCGACAAAAGGCTGGCGGTCGAGACCGAGGATCATCCGCTCGAATATATCGACTTCGAGGGTGTCATTCCCGAAGGCGAGTATGGCGGCGGGCCGATGATCGTCTGGGACACCGGCAGCTGGGCGCCGATGGACGATGTCGAAAAGAGCTTGCGCACCGGCGCCTTCAAGTTCCGGCTGGCCGGCGACAAGCTCAATGGCGGCTGGATGCTGACACGGCTGAAACCGAAACCCGGCGAGGACGAAAACAAGAAGAACTGGCTGCTGTTCAAGGAGCGCGACCTCGCCGCCGACACCGCGCTTGACATCCTCACGGCCCGGCCGGAGAGCGTCAAATCCGGATTGCGCATCGAGGAGCTGGCGGCGCCGGCAAAGCCCGCCGCCAAACCCGCGCCCAGACAGGGATCGCTGAAGCCCGGCACGCTGCCGGGCGCCTTCAAGGCCCCCATGCTTGCCCGTATCGAGCCGCAGCTGGCGACGCAGGTGCCAAAACCACCCGATGGCGAAGACACCAAACAAGTCTGGCTGCACGAGATCAAATTCGACGGCTACCGCACCATGGCGCATCTCACTGACGGCGTGGTCAAGCTGATCACCCGTGGCGGCATCGACTGGACGAAGCGTTATGGCGACCTGCCGCATGCGTTCGCCAAACTGCCGTGCCGCGACGCCATCATCGATGGCGAGATCGTGGTGCTCGACGCCCGGGGCATCAGCCGTTTCGCGCTGCTGCAGGATGCGCTGGCCGAGGGCGCCGGCAGCAAGCTCCATTTCTACGCCTTCGATCTTCTCCATCTCGACGGCTGGGACCTGACCAAGGCGCCGCTGGTCCGGCGCAAGGCGCTGCTCGCGCAGATGCTGTCGGGCCTCGGCGCCAATTCCGCCATCCAGTTCTCCGACCATGTCGAGGGCTCGGGGCAGGGGCTCTACGACCAGGCGTCGGAACTGGGGCTGGAGGGTGTCGTCTCCAAGCGCGCCACGGCCATCTATCAGAGCGGCCGAAGCAAAAGCTGGACCAAGACCAAGGCGCTGCTGTCGGACGACTTCGTCATCGCCGGCTTCACCATCTCCGATGCGGCCGAAGGGCTGGCGGCGCTCGGAATGGCAGAGTTCGAGGGCGGTGAATTGCATTATCGCGGCAAGGTCGGCACCGGTTTCGATGCCGCCACAGCCGGTGAATTGCTCGCCAGGCTGGAGCCGCTGCGGGAAGGCGCCACCGCGCCCGAGGGCGTTCCGCGCGAGATCATGCGCGAGATGAACTGGGTGCGGCCGCTGCTGTCGGCGCGCATCCACTACGCCAACCGCACAGCGGACAACGCACTGCGCCACGGCGTCTTCCGCGGTTTGAGGGATGTCGGCCTGTCGACGCCGGTATCCTCGACACGCAAGCGGCTGATCGCCGAGGCTGACCTTGCCACCATCTGGGTGACCAACCCGACGCGCCGGCTGTTCGGCAAGACCGGCCCGACCAAGCTCGACATCGCCGTCTATTACGCGCTGGTCGGCGATTTCATGCTGCCGCACATTCTCGGCCGGCCGGTGTCGCTGGTGCGCTGCCCGACCGGCCTGCCGAAGGATTGCTTCTTCCAGCGCCACGCCTTCACCGGCATGCCGCCCTCGGTGGTGACATTCGAGGCGACAAATTCCGAGGGCGAAACCAAATCCTATCTCTCGGTCGAAGGCGCGAAAGGGTATCTGGCGCTGGCGCAGTTCGGCGTCGTCGAGTTCCACACCTGGGGCACCCACCGCGCCAGCCTCGACAGACCCGACCAGATCGTCCTCGACCTCGATCCGGGAGAGGGGATCGCCTGGCGCGAGGTGGTCGAGGCCGCCGTGCACATCAAGGACGAATTGGGGCGCCTGGGGCTGGTGCCGTTCGCCAAGACCTCCGGCGGCAGCGGCATCCACATCACGGTACCTGTGACAGGCAAGCAGAACTGGAAGAAACTGCACCAGGCAACCAGCGCGATCGCCACGCATCTGGCGACAACGGCGCCTGATACTTTCACCACCACCATGGGCAAGGACAACCGCAAGAAGCGCATCTTCATCGACTACCACCGCAATGCGCGCGGCCACACCTCCGCAGCACCTTACTCCTTGCGCGCCCGCACCAATCTGCCGGCCTCGACGCCGGTCAGCTGGAGCGACCTCGAATCCATCGATGCGCCGCAGGATTTGAATTATTCGTCGCTGCCAGGCCTGCTGGCGACGTCGGGCGATCCGTGGGCCGAGATCGACGAGTTCGCGCGGGATTTGCCGACCCTGCGCTCGTCATCCTAGGTTATGCGCCGCGTCGCTTCGCTCCTTGCTTAGCCCGAAGACGACGAAGAGTATGATCGACGCTTCGTACAATTTGAATTATCCTTCGCCTGCGACCCTTAGGCGTCCTAAAAGATTTCGTCAGGGATTTGCCTGTATCGTGTGGGGTCGGTGTAGGATTTGCGCGGCGCCAATCGTCCTTCGGACGAAAGCGCTGCAGAGAGTATGATCCCGAAAAGTGGGAACCGGTTTTCGGAGAAGATCATGCTCAAGCTAAAATGTCAGTGCATGACCGCGTAGGAGTGTTTCATGGCGCCCAGGGCAAGTTGGAAAGGTTACCTCAAACTCAGCCTCGTGAGCTGTCCGGTGCGGTTGTATCCCGCCACCAGCGCCAGCGAGCGCATCTCGTTCAACCAGTTGCACAAGAAGACCCATAACCGCATCAACATGAAGCCGGTCGACCCCGAACTAGGGCTCGTCGAGCGTGCTGATCTGGTCAAGGGTTACGAATACGAGGACAAGCAGTACATCATCATCGATGATGCAGACCTCGACGCGGTGCGCATCGAATCCAACCATACGATGAACATCGAGGCTTTCGTCGACGAGGACGAGGTCGACGTCATCTACCAGGACGCGCCCTACTACATGGCGCCCGACGGCGCGATGGCGGAGGAAACCTTCGCCGTGTTGCGCGAAGCGATGCGCAAATCCGGCAAGCTCGCCATCGCCCGCCTTGTGCTGTCGAGCCGCGAGCGCGTGGTGACGATCGGCGCGCGCGAGAACGGCATGTTCGTGTGCACCTTGAGGAACCCGAACGAAGTGCGCGGGACGGCTGAATATTTTGGCAATATTCCAGCTGGCAAGCCCGACCCCGAAATGCTGCAGCTCGCCGAAGCGCTGATCAAGCAGAAGGAAACCACCTTCGATCCGAAGAATTATGAGGACCGCTACGAGGCGGCACTCATGATGATGATCCGCGAGAAGCTGAAAGGCCACAAGCCGATCATTGCGGCGGCACCGGAGCGCGGCAATGTCATCAACCTGATGGATGCGCTGAAGGCGAGCCTGTCGCAATCGAAGCCGCCGGCCAAGTCGAAGAGCAAGGCCGACGAGGTTGCCAAGCCAGCTGCAAAGAAAGCGGCAGCGGGTGGTGCTGCTGAAAATCCGCTGAAGGCCAATCTGCTGAAGGCGGTCGGCAAGAGCAAGAAATGACGGCACCGACCGGCGCTGTTTTCGGCACCATCGGCGCGCTGGCGGCGTTTCCGCTCAGACTGGCCGCGCGTGAAGTCGAACGCCAGCACGGCCAGCTGCGGCGCGGCGTCACCAGGCGCACCACGCATGTCGTGTGCGGCCGCACGCTGCTCGCTAAGGCCGGGCTCTCCAGGAACGGCGATGCCGAGATCGAGCGCCGTGTCGCCGCCGAGCGCGGGGCCGGGCGGACGCTGATCAGCGAGAACGGATTCCTGCGCCTTCTCGGACTGATGAAGACACCGGAAGCGTCTTCGCTGTCGCGGCAATCGCTGATCGATCAGTCGCGGCTATCCGGCGCCGAGCTCGATTTGTTGTCACTGTTCGATGCGTTCGAGCATGACGCAGAACCCTATTCCTTCCGCGACCTGATCCTGGCGCGCAAATATGCCGGGCTCGTCGCCGGCGGCGCGACATGGGGGGCGATCGCGCGCTCCGTCCACCGCTCCGGCCCGGTGGCGTCGCTGACCGCCAAGTCGCTCAATGTCGGCTCGCAGCATGGGCGCGCCGATGCGATCTATCTCGAAGGCGGCCAGAGCGAACTCGACGGACAGCTTCTGTTCGATTTGGGCAGCGCCGGTTCGGCAGGCGACGAAACACTGGAAGAGTTGTTTGCCGAGGCCGAAACGGCGGAGGAGGGTGGCGACCATGATGGGGCAGCCGCACTCTACCAGCGCTGTCTCGCCATCGATCCGAGCGATGCGATTGCCGCCTTCAACCGCGCCAACTGCCTGCGCGCCGGCGGCCACGCGGCGGACGCCGCGCACGATTATATCAATGCGATAAAACTCGATCCGGCCTTCGTCGAGGCCTGGTTCAACCTCGCTGGGCTGATGAGCGAGCAGGGCCGCGAGGCCTCGGCGCGAAGGCACCTGCAGAAAGCGATCGCGCTCGACAAAAACTATGCCGATCCGGTGTTCAACCTCGCCCGGCTCGAATTCGACGCCGGCGATCTGCCGGAGGCGCGGCGGCTGTGGGTGCGCTATCTCGAACTCGATGCGGAGTCCGAGTGGTCGCGGGTGGCGGCCAAGGGCGTGCAGTTCGTGGATCTGCAGTTGGCGCGTACGGCGGGGTGAGGGATGCTGGCGCTTGAACACCCCCCTCTGGCCTGCCGGCCATCTCCCCCGCAAGGGGGGAGATCGGCAGCTTGGGCGTCCCGTTCCTGCTTGCAAAGTGGGAGATTGGCGAAAGCGGTTGAGCGCGCAATCTCCCCGCTTGCGGGGGAGATGTCCGGCAGGACAGAGGGGAGTGTGACGGAACTCGACCTCTCCAGCAAGGCCGCCCCATGACCACATTCCTCTTCGATGGCCACGATGCCGCCCCCGTCACCATCCTGCTCGCTCACGGCGCCGGAGCGTCGATGGATTCCCCCTCGATGACCGCCACCGCCAAGGCGCTGGCCGAAGCCGGCTTCCAGGTCGCGCGCTTCGAGTTCCACTATATGGCTGCCCGCCGCTATGGCCACCGCAAGCCGCCGCCGCGGGCCGAGACGGTCAACCCGGAATATATCAAGGCGATAGCCGACCTCAGGGCGAAGGGCGTGACCGGCCCGCTCGTCATCGGCGGCAAGTCGATGGGCGGGCGCGTCGCCTCGATGGTTGCCGACGAGATGTTTGCCAAGGGCGAGATTTCAGGCCTGCTGTGCCTCGGCTATCCCTTCCATCCGCCGGCCAAGCCCGATCAATTGCGGACCAAACACCTCGCCGATCTGAAGACGCCGACGCTGATCTTCCAGGGCACCCGCGACGAGTTCGGCACCAGGGACGAGGTTGCGACTTATGACCTTTCCGATCGCATCGAGGTGATCTGGCTGGAGGACGGCGACCATGATCTGAAACCGCGCAAGAGCATTTCGGGATTTTCGGCCGCCGACCATCTGAAGACGCTGGCCGAGACGGTGAAGGCGTGGTCGGGTCGGATCGTTTCCTGACCTTCGATGAAGATCGCCTCCTTCAACATCAACAACATCAACAGCCGGCTTGAAAACCTGCTGGCATGGCTGGCTGTGGCAAAGCCCGATGTCGTGTGCCTGCAGGAGCTGAAGGCACGCGACATGCAGTTTCCGCGCTCGGCATTGGCGGCGGCCGGCTATGGCGCGGTGTGGAAGGGCGAGCCGACCTGGAACGGCGTTGCCATCCTGGCGCGGAGTGCCGAGCCCGTGTTGACCCGCGATGCCTTGCCCGGCGACGAAGCCGACAGGCAGAGCCGCTACATCGAGGCGGCGGTGAATGGCATTGTCGTCGCTTGCCTCTATGCGCCGAACGGCAATCCCCAGCCCGGCCCGAAATTCGCCTACAAGCTCGCCTGGCACGCGCGGCTGGAGGCGCATGCCGAACAGTTGCTCGACACCGGCCTGCCGGTGGTGCTGGCCGGCGACTACAACATCGTGCCCGAGCCGCGCGATATCTACGCCACCCGCTCCTATGACGACAACGCGCTGGTGCAGCCGGAAAGCCGGGCGTCGTTCCGGCGCCTGCTCGACCAGGGTTGGCTTGATGCCCTGCGCAAGAAGCATCCGAAGGAAACGCTTTACACATTCTGGGACTATCGCCGCAACCGCTGGCCGCGCGATGCGGGCCTCCGGCTCGATCACATCCTGCTGTCGAAGAAACTGGCACGCCGCCTGACCGCCGCCGGCATCGACCGCGACGTGCGCGGCGAGGACGGTGCCAGCGACCATGCGCCGGTGTGGGTGGAATTGAAGTAAGGCGACTGCTTTCATGCGTCGCGCTTGAACGGATCCATGCAACGCGCTTTAAGTCTTTTGTCTTGATGCATGTCGCTGTCCCAAACCCGGGTTCGCTTTTGGCCGACATGCAATAACCTGTCGGCAAAGTATTCCAACGCAGCCGGATCGCCCATGAACGCAATCCTCCACGAGATCTGTGAAAGGAGGCTCCATGCCTGACTTGGGCGCTGTCGAGATACTGTTCGCCGCCCTTGTGGTGCTTGCGGCAGCTGTCGTGTCCTGGCGGCTGTGGCGGAAGCGCAGCCGCCGCAAGGGACGGCGGCAGACCAATCCGGCTGCCGACTATGCCGTCCGCACCGACTGGAGCGGCCGCGGGGGCATGCTCAATTACTCGTCCTTCGTCTATTTCGATGTCGATCGCGACGGCAAATACGGCGCCGGAGACCGGCCGATGGCCGGGATCATGGTGCGGCTGTATGATAAAGCCGGCAAGCTCGCCGCGTCCGCGCGCACCAACAATGCCGGCTTTGCCAATTTCCCCATGTCGGTGAAAGGCAGAAAGGCCGTGATCCGCAAGCCGGGCAACTGGCGCTTTGTGGTTTCGGTGCCGCCCGGCTGGCAGGCGAAAAGCGAAAACGACATTCAGTCCCGACACTTCCTGCCGCTGCCGGGTTCGCCGGCCGGGATGGTATCACAGGAGATGCTGCTGCCGGTCGGTCTGGCGCCGCCGCGCCGCGTCAGCGGGCGCGTTGCCGGCGATGGACCCGCGACCCTCTCC
>NZ_RZRO01000075.1:0-33063 GCF_003997975.1 Mesorhizobium sp. M7A.F.Ca.US.005.03.1.1 | reverse complement strand
GTATGGCCGAGATCCTCGAGCATTGCCGCGGTATTCAAAAGGACCAGCGCATCGTCATCCACTGCCAGAATCCGCAGCGACGCCGTCTCAATGGCTTCCTCGGCAAGAACATCCGGCCCGCGCGCGACTTCCGAGCTCGCGGTGGCCACCGGCAGCCACAGTTCCGCCGTCGTTCCTGCTCCCTTGCGGCTCCTAAGCGTCAGGCGCCCGCCCATTTGTTCTGTCATCCCATGGACCATAGACAGACCGAGACCCGTGCCTTTGCCTACGCCTTTTGTGGTGAAGAACGGTTCTGTCGCCCGAGCTAGTGTTTCTTCGTCCATTCCTTCGCCAGCGTCTGCTACCGAGAGGCAGACGTAGGGGCCCGGGGCCAAGCCAGCCTCTTTGCTTTCGCCGACCTGTTCCATCCGAGTGGAGATGACGATCGTTCCGCCGCCAGGCATCGCGTCCCTGGCATTGACGCACAGATTGAGCAATGCGAGTTCGATTTGACTTTCATCAACCATCACACGATCAAGCGAGAGCGGAAATTTCGTCTCTATGATCGCCCTTGAGCCCAGCGATCGTTCCAAGAGATCCTTCATTCCGTGTATGAGCCCTATCAAATCGACAGGCTTTGGATCGAGTTGCTGCCGCCGGGCAAAGGCCAGCATGCGCTGCGTCAAGGACGCTCCCCGTCGCGCGCCGAGCACCGCGTTGTCGAGAAGACGCAGCAATTGTGGATCGTCGGGAAGCCGTTTGCGGAGCAGCTCAAGACTACCCAGAATCGCCATCAGCAAATTGTTGAAATCGTGAGCGACGCCGCCCGTCAGTTTGCCGATCGCATCCATTTTTTGGGAGTGGAAAAGGGCCTCACGTGCCTGATCCAGGGACTCCTGCGCCTTCTTCCGCTCCGTAATGTCGCGTGTGATCTTCGCGAACCCCAGGAGTTCGCCATCCTCGTGCCGAATGGCGTCGATGACCACGTGGGACCAGAACGCAGTGCCGTCTTTGCGTATACGCCAGCCTTCGCGCTCAACTCGCCCTTCACGGGCGGCGATCTCCAGGGCACTTTGCGGACTGCCTCGCTCGCGATCCTCGGGCGTGTAGAATTGCGAAAAGTGCCTGCCGATTATTTCGTCGGCCGAGTAACCTTTGATGCGTTCTGCACCCGAGTTCCAGCTCGTGATTACGCCTTCAGGATCAAGCATGTAGATCGCGTAGTCCGTCACGCCCTGAACCAGACGTTGGAACTGCTCCTGATTTTTCCGGATTTCCTCCTCCGCTTTCTTGCGCTCGGTAAGATCACGGGTGACTTTGGCGAAGCCGGTTAGTTTGCCGCTTGGATCGAGTATAGGATCAACCACAACGTGAGCCCAGAAAGGAGTCCCGTCGCGACGAACCCTCCAGCCCTCGGTCTCAAATTTGCCATCGCGGGCTGCTGTCTCCAGAGTCCGCGATGGAAGACCAGCTTCGCGATCCTCCTCCGTGTAGAAGCACGAGAAATGCTGACCGATGATCTCGCTCGCGGAATAGCCTTTGAACCGCTCGGCCCCCGCGTTCCAACTCGTCACGGTTCCCGAACGGTCCAACATATAGATCGCATAATCAGTAACGGCCTCGACGAGAACGCGGTAGCGATCCTCATCGGCTTTATCGACGGTCCCTTGAATCATACCCCATCCGTTCATTTGTTAACTCTGTGAAACTGCTGGCGTCTTGGATGGTTCCACAGACGATGGGACGCGCTGTGGCACAGGCCGTGACTGCCGTGGCCTGCAACGAGCTACTTGCCTGACGGGGGCGCGGCCGTTACAGAAATTGGAATTTCAGATACCGGGCCGGGCCGCCGATCGCTCCACCCAGTTCTACTTCGAACCTGTGATACTGGCGGCTTGCGATTCCTGTTTGGAGACGATGGCGGAATGACCGAGCGAAAGAAGCAGCCCGTTGTAAGTTCCGGCATTGCCGGCTTGGACGAAATTCTTCGCGGTGGATTGCCCGCTTCAAATTTCTACATCGTGCAAGGCGATCCAGGCGCAGGCAAGACGACCGCGGCGTTGCAATTCCTGCGCGCTGGTGTGGCAGCCGGTGAACGCTGCATCTATGTCAGCCTTTCGCAAACCGCCGCCGAACTGCAAGCGATTGCGTCCTCACACGGCTGGACGCTTGATGGCATCCGCGTTGAGGAATTGTCCGCTTCGGAGACCTTGAGCGGAGCGGCCGATCAGACGATATTCCAGACTGCGGACCTTCGATTGGATGAGACGCGCAAGGCGATTGAACGCGCGATTGAAGAACACAAGCCACACAGGCTTGTTTATGACTCGCTGCTCGAGATCCGGCTGATTACCGGCGACACACCGAGGTTCCGGCGCGAGCTGATTGGTTTCAAGGCCTTCCTGGCCAAGCGGGGCATTGTGGCAGTGTTGCTCGACACCCAGACCAGCGGAGGCGATCACAATGGCGAGGAAATCGAGGGCATTGCCCACGGCGTGATCCGGCTTGATAAATCTCTCGAGGATTACGGCGGCGTGCGCCGGCGTGTTGAAGTCAGCAAAATGCGCGGCGTGCCGTTTGCAGACGGTTATCACGATATGGCCATTCGCGAGGGTGAAGGCGTTGTGGTGTTTCCGAGGATTGTGCCCGGGTCGCCTGCCGAAGTGACCAAGCCGCAACTGATCAAATCAGGGGTAGCCGCTCTCGACGAGATGTTCGGCGGCGGCCAGGAATCGGGAACCATAACGCTCGTGATTGGTCAGTCGGGGACAGGCAAGTCGACGATGTCGTCGCTTTACGCCACTGCCGCGCTTCAACGGAGCGAGAGCGTGGCCCTGTTCCTGTTTGAGGAGCGGCTGGAGACTTTCTTTCGCCGGTCCGAAGGCCTTGGGATGGATCTTCGGCAGTTCTACAAGGACGGCCAACTCGTCATCTACGATTTTAGTCCGAACGAAATCTCGCCCGGAGAGTTCGGCCAGATTGTGCAGCAAGTCGTCAGTCGCAACAATACCCGGGTAGTCGTGATTGACAGCTTCACCGGCTATCTGAATTCTCTTCCCCACCGGGAAAAGGCGGTGCTGGACATCCAGTCTCTCCTGAAACATCTCGCTCGCGCTGACGTGCTAACCATGCTCATTGTCGCCCAGCATGGTTTGCTCGGGCAGAATGTTGGGATCGACGTGGACGTCAGTTTTCTCGGCGACACCGTGCTTCTGCTGCGCATGTCCGAGCATGAAGGCCGCCTTAGGCGCAATATCACGGTTGTCAAGAAACGCCACGGTCCCCACGATCTCGATGTCCGGGAACTTTTCATCGCGAGTTCCGGCGTTTCCGTGGTTGCCTACAATCCTCTGCCCGAGACGTGAGCGACGTCGAGCGAAACGGGCTGGGAACACTGGATTGGGTGCTCATTTTGGCGCCTTACCGCAAGGATGCCGGTTACACCGCCTCCCTGCTGCAGGAACGTGGTTTACGGGCTCGAGCGGCGAGCCCCGAGGACTTAGAGGGATTGCTTGCACTGTCTCCTGGAGTGCTGGTTGTCACCCACGAAGCCTTGAATCCTCAGGCGATCGCAACAGTTGAAGGTTTCCTTCAGGCGCAGCCCAATTGGTCGGAAATTCCAATCGTTGTTTTGTTGGACCGTGGGGCACAGCAGTCACGCATCCAAGCGGCGCTGAGTGCTGCCTGGCCACGTTCGCGCCAGATATACTATCAGCGTCCAGTGGCTGCGCTCGAACTGATAAGCGGAATCCAGTCGGCACTCCTCACCAGAATTCGCCAGCGCGACGTGCGTGACTATCTTGAGCGGGAGACGGAACTCCGCCTTGAGCTAAATCATCGAGTGAAAAACATCCTGGCGACCGTCATATCCATCTTCGATATGACCAGGCGCGGTGCGATCTCGGCAGAAGGGCTTGCAGAAGACTTCAAAGGGCGATTGAGAGCCTTGTCGGATGTTCATTCTGCAGTTTTTGCTGCCGGTGGCGAGACCGTGGCCTTGACGGATGTCGCAAAATCGGTCCTCGCGCCATACCTTTCCAAGAAACAAGCTGCCATCACGATCGACGGACCCGAGGTGCTGCTGTCGCGCGATGCCGGCACAACTCTTGCCCTCTCACTTCATGAACTAGCGACAAACGCCATCAAATATGGCGGCTTGTCCCGTCCCGAAGGCAGAATACGCCTGGAATGGAATATAGCGTCGAGCTCGGAACCAGTGCTGGCGTTGAGATGGACCGAAGCAGGAGGACCAACGGTAGTCGAGCCCTCGCGAGTGGGATATGGGACACGCTATATGCGCGCTGCCTTGACGAGCCTGTTCGGACAGCCTCCGGATCTCGACTTTGCGCCGGAGGGGCTGCGTTTCTCGATTTGCGGCCTAATCTCCCGCCTTGCACCCGATGAACGGCTAGGCTGATCGCGGCAGCGCCCTGTGGACCGCCTGGAAATCACATAATCGCATTGTCAGGCGGGCGCCCGCCTTGATCCGTCGTCGAAGAGATCCTGAAGTTTCTGGTTCGGCATCGGTCAGGAAAGTAAAAAGCCTTGTAGCTGGTCGCAGCCAGCTTGCGCGGGCATTCCGTCGGACGCTGGGAGAGCGTGCTTTCCGTAAACTCCAAACCGAGCCGCCGCGGATCCATTTGCGTTTCCAACAAGATGCCGACACTTTCGTGGCAAAGCTCGGATTGTTCAGTTGCAATCCGATACGTTCACTGCCAGGTCTCGATCGGCCAATGCACCCGGTCTAGGCCAGCGTGCGAGGGCTTCGACGCCCGTCATACTGTTGGTGTCGGCGGCGTAAAGCGACTGATAATGCACCCGGATTTGGCCAGGCGTTTGCAGCTCCTCGCGCAGGTCCAGTTCGAGACCCTTACGCTTGGCCAGCGTCTGATCCCTCTCATGCCGCTGCAACCTTCAACTCGAAATAGCGACGTTCGGGAAAGAAGATCCGCTTTCGGCAGTCAGGACAATGCCCCTGTGTCAAATTCGATTGCCCGCCCAACTCGGGTTTCCTGTGTGAAATGGCCACGGCAGGATTGCCGGCTGCTCCCGCGCGCCCATAGTCGCATCATGAATGCGCAGTACGTTGAACTCGTCTTGTTTGAACAGTCGCTGTCAAATCTAGGCTGCATGAATCGCCCGTTTTCCGAACGGGTGGAAGACGCGGCAGAAAAGACTGCCGGCTCGGTACTGTTCGACGTCCGTGTCGATGGCGACCGGCGATTTCAAAGAATTGCGGCGATCGGATACGGTGCGGACGGCACCGTTGCAATCGCTATGGGCAATGACGGACACCTTGTTTCGGCGCCCATCGATGGAGGCGAGGCCTTGGTTACCGAAATAGCGGCCTGGTGCTCGCTGAGCATGGCCGAGCAGTCATCTATCAGCTACAACGATGCCCCTACCAGACTCCTGGGATATCTGCGAAAGGCCGGCATCCTCGATTGAAACGGCCGCGCAGGCGGCAAGCAGTTGCCGTCGATTGGCGCGGCCGTAATCAGGGCGCGCCGAGTTAAGGTGGCTATCAAAATCTTTTTTCGCAAATAAGCGGCAAGGAGTGCTCATCGGCCGATTGCCGACCGTATCGGCGGGAATGCCTCTTCGCAGAGACTAGCTAGACAGGTGGTTCAGCCAGCAACGGCCATCTTCTGAAATTCCGAGAGAATCTCCGGGAAATTCTGCGCGAGATATCGAACGACACGCGCGTTCTCCAGCAACCGGCCGACATACCCCCTGGCCACCACCAGATCCAGGTGGTCGGATCCGTAGCTCTCCTCGACAAGCTGGTATTCCTTATCGAGTTTGGTTGATTCGTTCTCCATCAATGCGATCTGAGCATCGCTCAGTCCGGCTAGCTTTTTCGGCTGCGACGTATTGGCAAGCTGTGAGGGCGCGGTCGCGCCGACCAGCGACTTTGCGTAGTTGATGGAGAACTTGTTCATGGCGATCATCAGTTGCGCCGCCTCGATCTGACGCACGGCTGCCAGCTTTCGCAGTTCGATAAACGTGTTGGTCGGAACGAAGCGGTCCTTGAGCATGTCGATCGCTTCCGGGCATATCCCTTTTAGCAGATGCTTTTTGAGCCTGATTTGGCCGATGTTGACATTTAGGGTTCTCGCGATGGTCTCTTCGGGGACGCCGCTGTCGATGGCCTTCAGGATCATGAAGTGTTCCTGGATCGTCGCGAGCCGGCTTACCCGTTTGTTGTAGGTGAACGCCTCGTCATCGTTGGCGATCAAACAATCAACCTCAGTGATGCCCATCTCCCGCAAGATCTCAATGCGCATGTGTCCGTCGACCGAGAGGTACTTTCCAGGCGTGTCCTTGTCCCTTGCGACTACGGGCAGTTCCACCAGTCCGATCTCGCGAACGGACGACCTGACCTGTTGGTATTTTTGGGTTCCCTTGGTGCTTTCGGTGATCAGGTGAAGCGGCTGGATGTCTTCAAGCCGAAGGCGGATTGTATCACGCTCAAAAGCGGATTTTACGTCCGGAAGGGTAGGATGCTCTATGGTCATGCGGGCTCAACCCTGCTGATCCTGGCCGCCAGGTTTCGTGGAAGGGTGTTCAGTCCTTCCGCCGCAAGAAGGTCCTGGAATGCATCTTCTGCCAACAGCTGCCGCAAGGCGTGTGTTACAAACAGCAGGCGGTTTCGCGTCGCATCCGCTTTCCGGACCAGAATGCGTTTCCTGTCCGTGTCCGCTTTGAAAGCCTTGATCAACGCTGACGCTGAAGGATTTTTCGTGCGCTCTGGCAGGAACGTTCCCAGGCCTTTTCCCCGCCTGCGGCGGTTCTCAATGAGGCGGCGCGCTATCACAAGCTTATGACCACGCAGCTGGTTCTTTTGATAGGCAAGCTGAAGAACAGCCTGGATCCCGGGCTCGTCTGCGCTGGAAATATCGACTGCTACCGACAGCGGGATCTGGCCGGAGTCGACGGCCCGCAGAAGGCGCTGCTCGCCTTGCGACAGGAGGCGTGAAACTCCTCTGACATATTCGGTCGAAAGACCGATCTTTTCTGCGATGTCGGCGTCCGAATAGTTGCTTTCTTTCAGCCGGCCGATGTCGCGAAGAAGGTCATAAGCGGTGTGATACCGGCGAGCACAATTTTCCACCAAGCCTTTGAGCAGCGCCTCGGCGTCAGTTGCCTCTATCACAAACGCCGGAATCTCGGTCTGGCCAAGCAACCTGAAGGCCTCGATCCGTCCCTGGCCGCACACCAGGTCGTGCGTGAAAGCGCTTTCGTCGACATTCCTCGTGGTCACCGTGATGGGACGCTTCAGGCCGACGCTCTTGATGCTGTCGACAATGTCCTGGAAGGATTTCTTGCCTCGCGCACGCGGGTTGGTGATGTTGATCGCGTCAAGGCGCAGGAGCGAGATTGGTCTGTTGGCGGTGACCATCAGCGAGCGGCCGAGATGGCGTCGCGTTCGGCCAAGGCGAACAGCGGATCCAGCGATTTGTAGAAGAAAGTGTTGAATTCCAGCCTTTTGTTCAAGGCGCAGTTTAAGGGCTTCCCGCCAATCTCATTTGCTGGCGCAATCAGATAGTCGAGGATCGTCTGGTTATCCGGGCTCATGCGGATGGCCACTTTCACGTCCGCAGCGGGACCCCGTTGCGCAGAGGCCACCCAATGAGGATAGCCGTATGGCGTGTTGCGACAGCGACCCATCGCAATGGCTACGGTGAATTCATCGTTGACGCGAAGCACGCCGAGAGCACTCTGACGCACCGCAGTTCCGCCCGCCCGCTCGATGGTCGCGATTGTCGTATGCACGACTTCTGCGAAGATCTCACGAAGCCGCCTTCTGATATCAAGAAATCGATAGTTCTGAGACGGATCGTATCCAACGAGCTTGTAGGCCCGCAGCAGACTGCCGAATTTTTTCCTATAGCGGCTGCTTGGCGGACAGTCAGCCGCCGCGTCAATCATCGGGCCTGAAAGGGTACCGCGCCTCTTCAGAAGTTGGGCGAGCACAACCAACATCTGATCGTTGCTCATCTTAGATGAGCGGGCGTCGGCTATGGCCTGAGCCCGTTCGAAAAGTTTACGCTCTACAATGGGTTCAAAAACGCCATCGGCGCGCACCAATTGGGCAGGACCATTGGTCACCTTCCTTTGCTTGAGCTTGAAGGACTGCCGGTTCCAGACGTTGTTGCCCACATACTTCTCGTTGCTGAGTATCTGGTGAATGGATTCGCGTTTCCACGATCGGTTGAGATCGGTGACCACTCCCTTGGCATTCAACGACCGCGCAATCTGAAGCTCGGTCCGACCAGCCTTCACGTATTCATTATAGATCCAGCGCACCGTCGCAATTTCATCAGGTGGTCCAGGCACGAGGATAACCCGGTCCGTCTGGAGGCTCTTGTACTCTTTGAGAGCGAGCATGATCTTTGTGCGCCCATGCTGGTCGATGAGCCGGCGCCTCAGGCCCAGGCCGGACGACCCTCCCTGCCGGTATCCCATTCGAATGAGCCTGGACTGGCCGGCAAACACCTTGACCGACAACACCCGACTGTGCTCGGCCGCCATCGTGCGCTTTATCGCCTTGAGCAGGTCTGATCCGATGCTGCCATCGTTTGCAAACTGTTCGCCACAATATTCAATTCGCACTCCGGCAACGCGACACCGATACTCGTACGACGCACTCTCATCGGGGTTCGGGAATCGCCCCCAGCGGCTCACGTCGTAGACGATGACGATTTCGAAATCTGCGTTCTTCGTTTCGACATCCGCCAACAGCCTTTGCAGGCCGGCGCGACCTTCAAGATTCAAGCCGCTGCGACCCGCGTCCTCGTATGTGGCCACGATGTCGTAATTCATCGCATCCGCGAATTCACGGATTGCATCCTTCTGATTGTCAATCGAGTAGCTCTGGTGGTCAGTGGACATTCGCACGTATTGAGCTGCGCGCACGCGTTGTGCGTTCTCAGCAGGTCGACGGACCGTGTGCGCCTGTTCCATCATTCAGTGCCTGAAAGGCAGATTGAACGTCCGCTTGGACCGGCAATCCTAGCGGTATGAGGCTACAATCCCGTTACACATTGATCGACACTTTGTATCGAATGAGACTTGTTGCCATAAACCGAGAAGCGCGGAAAATAGCAGGCAGACTCCTATCAATACCCGAGAAACCATGTCTTTTATCGTGAGGGCTCGTGCCCCCGTTCCGCCGCATTGCGGCCGCACGGGACGAGCCATAGGGATTTCAGGCATTCAAGGGAGACGTCAGATGAATTTTCGCAAAGCCATAGCCACCGTGCTGATGACCGCAGCACTGGCGGGGTGCGCGCAGACCGAAGGCCAGCAGCGGGCCGGAACTGGCGCTCTGATCGGCGGCGCCGGCGGCGCCCTGGTCGGTCAGGCCATCGGCGGCAACACCGAAAGCACGCTCATCGGCGCTGCCGGCGGCGCCCTGCTCGGCGCCGTCGTCGGCTCGGCCACTACGCCGCAACGGCGCGGCGAACAAATGTGCCGCTACCAGGACCGCCGCGGCCGCATCTACACGGCGCCGTGCGACGACAGGTACTATAACGGCGATTATTAAGCAGAGGGTAGTCTGCCCATCCGTTGTCTGAGTGGGAAATGGGAACGGTTCCGTTGTAGGAATAGCCCTGGTCGTACATTTTTTCTGATCGCGCCGCCGGCGGCGGCGCTGCGTTGTCATCTTTTGCCCATAACATAGTGCTACCAGCAAGGACGGCGGGGTTCTGGAGGTCGTTATGACTGATAGCCTTGCCGGCACCCTGAAGAGTCGTGGCAAACAGGCAGCCAAGCGGCTGCTTGGCTACGATTCCCGCAACTGGCTGCGCATCCGCCAGATCGAGGCATTCACGCTCTTTCTCGAAGCCGGCAACCGCAAGGCTGCCGACGTGATCGAGATCTCGCCCGGCTGGAACCGCACCTGGCGGGCGATGTGCCCCAATTACCGCTCGGTCGATTTCCCCGCCTTCGACATCTGCAGGGACCGCACCGACGAGCAATATTCCATCGTCATCGCCGACCAGGTGCTGGAGCATGTGCGCCGGCCGCAGGCGGCGGTGGAAAACATCTACGCCATGACCCGACCGGGCGGTTGGGCGATGGTGGCGACACCCTTCCTGTTTCGCGTCCACGCTAGGCCGCACGACTACAACCGGTGGACGCCCGCCGGCCTCAAGCAGCTGATGGTCGAGGGCGGCTTCGCGGAAGTCAACGTCAAGGTCCACGGCTGGGGCAACAAGGCCTGCGCGAGGGCCCATATCGGCGGCCCGGTCCGCGCCTATGGCCTGTGGCGGGATCTCCGTAATGATGAGGAATACCCGCTGATGGTCTGGGCGTTCGCTAAGAAGGGGTGAGTGGCGGAAGCCGCGCTCCATCCCGGTCATAGCCAGGGTGTCTGGCTGGACACTTGACCGGATCTGCCGCCAGTGACCTACTTCGAAATTCGAGGAGCCTCGCGAATGGACATTCGAGCCACATTGACGGAGCTGTGCGAGGCCTTCAACGCGCACGACCTCGGTCGCATTATGGCGTTCTTTGCCGACGACTGCGTTCTGGAGATGCCAAGGGGCGTCGAGCCTTGGGGAACGCGCTTCGAGGGCAAGCGCAGCGTGCGAGACGCGCTTGCGACACGCTTTGAGGGTTTGCCCGATGTGCATTACGGCAATGGGCAGCACTTTGCGGACGAGGCTGCCAACACGGGCATGTCGAAATGGACCCTCACCGGCACCACCCGCGAGGGCGTCAAAAAGGAAGTTCAAGGTTGCGACTTTTACACATTTCGCGACGGAAAGGTGATCCGCAAGGATTCATATTGGAAGATCGTGGAGTAGGGGTTGCCAATTCCTGTCTGATCTTTTCGTCGTCCCGCATCCACCGCCATATTCACCCACCAAGGGTTAGCCTCGCGCGACCACGCAATGACGCCAGCATGCTTGTCCGCCAGTGTCTTGGCAGTGCGCATCGCTCTGTCCACTCGGCAGCTCTGCCCGGCCCGACGATGGGTTGGAGGTCGCCGGTCTCATTGTCGAAGGCCGTGGTTGCGATCAGCCTGGGTGGCTTTGGGTTGGGAGAGCAATTATTTGACATGCAGGGTGTCTTTCACCAACAGCCGGTTAAAGTTGGGTGGCGCAGGGGGAAGAATCTCTGTCATCTCGAACAGAGGCACAGGGACTTCCCGCTCCGGTGCTTTCTGCTTGGCCTTCAGGTCCGTGATCTCCTCGTCCCGCCTCGCAATCCGGCTTTCCAGATTGGCAATTCGCTCCGCAAGGAAATAGCGCCCAACGGCAAAGCCGCCGCCGCCGAACAATACGGCAGACGTAGCAAAAGCCAGCGGGTTAGTCGCCACCAGCGCAGAGTTGCTTTGAATGAAAACGATAAGGTCATGCATGGCCAAAGAGCACTCCTGTCACGCCGGGAACAATTCACACTGCCGGTTGTCGCGCAAGGGATCGTAATACCAAGTCGCATCCGGCCAGCTTATGGGCAATTTCGTCCTCCGGCCTTGCCCTGCCGTGCGGAGCGCCGCGAGTGCGTCAGGACTCGTTCCATTCATCCGCGCTATCGTCGTCATCGTAGGGCGGGACGGGATCAGTTCGCAATGTCCACGCAGTCATCCCACGACGGGGGGCGTATCGTCATAGCCAATGGAGACTATCCCCGGATGCCTGTGGGCTATAGCGAGTATCTGAGTCTCTAGCTCGCAGTTGTAGGTCATCAGCGCCTTCACGGTCTCAAGTGGGCTGTCGTAGCGGGCGATAAGCTTCACGGCTTCAGAGTGCAGCTCGGCTTTGGCCTCGGCGTCCAGGTACATCGTTCCCATCTCGGTTCTCCTTGCGTGTCGTAGGCGTGATGTAGTGAGCGCCATTGAGCAGCATTATCCCTTTGAGCGCCTTTATGTGGACTGCGATGATCAGCATAAGTCTGGCGGGCGGCCTCTCCGGCATGCGCAGTGAACAAAAAGGGAACATATATGTCAAGCACGAATCCATTCCTGTCTTGACGTTGCCCGCGAGAAGTCGGTCAGAGTATGCTGCAGCCACCCTCAACGGGCACACGGCTTCGCTCGGTCCTTAACCCGCACTGGTTGAGCACTGAAGCGTACGTGCCCGCTCATCGTGCCTTGTTCCATCATCACGAACGAGCCTCGCAAGCCGGATCAGATCGATTGTGCCGCCAGTAAGGCTCGCGGCCTTGCATTGACGGTGCTCAGCGCATTCAGGAGCAATCCTGAATCGTCGCTTCAAGGCTGGTCGCCACGTATGCACCGTTGTCCTTGCGTCCTTCACCGCGACTTCGTTGAAGGGCTGAGCCCAGAATGTTGCGCATTGCGCTGGTCGTGCAGTGCCTGGAGGTACGCGTGCTTGTCGCGCAGCACCGGGTAATTCCAATGTCCTGCTCACCTCGGGTCAGAGGAGGATCCGTTGGTGGTGGTGGATAGCTGCCGGCGATTTCCGACAACAGCATGCCCGCCGCGCTGTGGCGCACCTCGTGAATAGCCGACCGAGAAGCGATTCACGGCGAGCGAAAGCATCGAACGCCGAGAGCGTGCACACGGGGCATCCGCATGGCCACCGAAAGGTGGCATATGCGTGAAGTGGGGACGACCAGGGCCGGTCTCCACGGGCGAAGAGCGTACGCTGTCGAAACGTGGCAGGGTTCTGAGCGGCCCCTTGCAACCCCTATGCAAGCGTGGCTGAGCGCGCGCGAGAGCCCGCCCATCGGGCGCGTGATGCGCGACCTCGCTAGTCGGCCCTCATAGCTGCGGAAGCGCTTGCGCCATTCCTCGCAGCTCAGAGCCCGAGGGTCTGACCCGTTTCCATCCGAAGGAAACCTGCCGGCGAATTCCGCAACACCGAGTCTTGGAACGCCTCGACGGCAGAGCCGTGGGTGATATCGACCAGCACGGCCGCTGCGGCTTCAACCTTATCGGCCGCTTCGTCTACCTTGTCGAAACGCATCAGCATTCGATCGTGTAGCATCGACAACCGCGTCGCGTGATAAAGCACGCTGCGCTTGTGATAGTCCGAGTCCAGCGGCTCAAACAATATTGTCATGACGACAAATCCTCCGTTTCATTGCGATAGGAGGTCATTTGATGACGCCCCGTAACGATGCTGGTTTGGCGCTCCCGGCCTCCATAACGCAGTGTCGGGCTGCCCGAATCCTGCAGCACAAGGCAATATTGACTGCGACGCCATTTTCCCGGTCCGTTTCCTCCTTCGCGCGCGACAGCGATTTCTCGGCTCGTTTGACGCGTAACCTTGCACGTCCAAGTTCGAAATCAAGACTTTCAGCCATTGTTGCGCTTCCAATTCGGTTGCGGTCCCTTCGACCGATAAAGTACGTCTGTTCTGTTTGGTTCCGGCCAACAAGAGCAATCGCGACCCGGCTCCCAGTTTTTAACAGGAGCCAGGCAAACGACTTATCTTAGTCGTCGTTGTCCTCGATGATCACGTGGCGCCGGTGATGGCGGCGTTCGATCGAGCCCGTGGTGACGACCACGTGATCGCGGCGATGGTGCTTGCGATGCCAATGGCGCTGGCCGTTGTCGTAAAAGGCTTCCGTGCCGTGACGGCGATGGTGAAGGCGAGCTCCATCCTCGTTGATGACGGCAATGCGGTTGTTATGGTGACGGTGATGCTTGTTCGTGGTGATGACGATTGAGTCCGCCGAAGCCACGGCAGGGGCGGCCAGGCAAAGGGCCAGCGCGCCCAGAATCAGGGTGGTTCTCATTTTCAACTCTCCAAGGAATTAAGATGCCCTTCGGTCAATAAACATCGTTTGCGCGCTTTGGTTCCTGAAGGTCAGCACGCAGTCATCGCGATCCATTCTCGGGTAAGGCCGCCTTATCAGCTCTTGTCAGCGCCTCGGTGCGCGATAATTTTTGTGGGGAAGGGACTTCAATCAAAAGGAGCCGACGATGGAACACCAAACTCTAAGCCAACTGCAGACAATTGCAGAAGTAGAACCCCTGTCGACATACCCGATCATGACCCGCCAACAGCGCATCGAGCGCTGGGCTGAGTTGCTGGAACAACATCCCGAGCGACGCCTGAGAGCGCTTACCGGCACTGAGTATCTGAAGCGGGAAGCTCGCGACGCAGCGCGCGGCGAGGGCTCGCCGATTACAGTGGCTTTCGAGGACCCGCTACTGCGTGCGTTGGGCCTGAAGGATGACACCTATGGGGAAGCAAAACGCTTCTTCGAACTGTCTGACGGGGAATTGCATGGCATCGTCTGCAGTTGCCATGTCGGAACCATGTTCAGAGGGCAGTGGGCTGCCGCTAGAGTCCGTCGGTCAATCGGAGGGAACAGGTTTCTTAAGTGGGTTAGAGAGAGAATGTGGCACTGAGGTCGCCAAGGACGGCGATTGAAGCTCGTTCCGAGATGAACGACTGGCGCGCCAGCGCTCCGCCGTGGTGACGACGGGGCCGACGCCTGTCCCAAGGTAGTGACGGCTGTGCAGACGGGTGGCGCGCTCCTCGGTCCCGCTTTACTGCAGTCCAGGCAAGGCTGCATACGCCTGGGGCGGGATTCTGGATTCTTCTTTGCGGCTAGCATCACCACGTGACGACGTCGATCGTTCGGCCATCTGCTGCGCTAACCTCGGCGGCGCCTGGCCTGAATGGCAGCAAAAGTCACTGGGCGAAAATCCCAGGCGTCGACCCCGACATCGTGCTGGCGCGTCATTGGCTTCAGCCGGCCATGAGAATGGCCGTGCAGGTTTATTGATTTCTTGCCGATCTGGTTCCAGGTGCGGAACGGGTAGTGGCAAAGAACCAGGAAACTGCCCTCGACAGTTAGCTCCTTGTAGTGTTGCACGCTAGCCCAAGCCGAAGCGCCGAGCGTTACCACGCCGTCGTTGTTGCCGATGATCAGGTGCTTGGTGCCGTGGAGACGGGACAGCAGCGAAGACACTGTCTCGGCAGATCCCTTGGCGAAGTCGCCGAGGTGCCAAACCTCGTCGCTTGGAGCAACAGTCTCGTTCCAAAGTTCAATCAGTGCTTGGTCATGCCCCGCCAATGAACTGAAGGGGCGGGGGGCAAGCCGCAGAATACGGGGATCGTTGAAATGCGTGTCGGAGGTGAAGAAGATCATGCGCCGCCGCTGGCTGAGACGAGCGATCGACGATCGCTTCTAAGTTCGGTTGCCGGAGCTCCTTTTGGGTCCATCATCGATCCTGATTTGGGCTTCCCTGAGCATCTTGAGTGCCTCCTCCTTGGTGAGGCCGCACTTGCGCGCAAAGTAGAGCGCTTCGATCGCCTGTTCACGATCCGCCGTGGCTTCTGAGGGCTGTTTGGGCTTCTTACCCATCGTTCCCAATCACTTTTTGATGCCACCGAACCATCACCGTGGCGGGTTGTTCCCCCTCGGATCTGCTAATCTGCTGAGCGCCGCCGCCTGATGTCGTTCCTGGGTTTGTATAAATTCCATGCCGGCGTGGGGAGGGATCGGCGGTGCGTTTTTTGGGTGAGCCAGTCTGAGGCGCTTCTAAGGGCCACGCCACCGAGCCGGCGGGCGAAGCATTGTCGTTGGTTCAAAGATCCGTTCTGGTCCGCCCTCGCTCAAAAACCGGAACGTCTTCATCATCTCCTTCGCTTAATCCCGTGGGGATGTCTTCCGCGAAGCTGCGGGTCATCTCTTCGGTGTCGCTCAACCCGTCGACCGTTTCATTTGCGCCGGCTCCCTCGTCGTGACGGCCCGTGATCTCGCTTCGAGGCTGCGCGCCGATCGGCTGTTCGATGTCGTGGGACCCCAAAACGCCCGGTCCCGCACCGTGTCTATCCTCGTGGCCGGCGATGCTCTCGAGTACGGCAGCATCCTCCTCGGGGATGGGTTTGTCATTGGCAAAGTCGCTCTTTTGCTTCCGGGTTGTTATCGGCATGTTGTGAACTCCTACGCAGTGAATCGCACAACGTACGACTACGGCCGAAGTTGCGAGGCGGCCGCTTTGATTTTAAGGAACCCCGACTTCGGGCAAGCGGTCGCAAAAATGGAGACAGCGGCGCACGTGCTGAAATGGAACAATCAAGCGCGCAAGTTGGCACGATGGCGGGATTTTGAACGAAGCACTCCTCTCCTCGCTATCGACTCCAGTCGGGTAAGGCCTGCTCCGAGCCACGGTTCTTGCACGGCGTCCGAACGAACTGCGCTCGGATGCTTTACAGCCGCCAACAGGCTGCGCGGTCGCGTCGTTTTTCGCCGCTTAATGGCACAGCGATGGCGAAGGTGGCGGACGAGCCTTAAGCACCAGCTTACGAGTATGCGTGCCTCGCTGGCGAGCTTGCCCACATTCGAACTAGAGACGCTGCCGCGATACGTGCGGGCAGCAGATAGCCTGACACACAGGAAGCGGCCTCCGAATGTGATGAAGCAGCCCACGTTAGGCGCGAGTTGGGCGCAGTCACTCAGCAGCTGCCGGTGTGATCATCACCGGCGAAGCCTGTCCGCGAGACGGAGCCCAAGGGCCAAGATCGTCAAGGTGGGATTCGCCTGGCTGGATGTTGCCAGAACCGAGCCGCCCGCGATGTGCAGGTTCATCAGTCCATGAACTCGGCATTCAGCGTCAACAACCCCATCGGTCGGGCTCGCAGACATTCGCGTGGTACCGAGGTGATGACCGTCCATGGCGCCTGATTTGTCTGCCATTTCGATCACATGGCCAGGTTCAAATCCTGAAATGGTAGCTCCGATCTTCTCCAGCTTCCAACCGAGCAGTCGATAGGCGCGCGCGATGCTTTGGAGATCGTTGCTCGTGGTTTTCCAATCGACGCGCAGCTTCGGCATACCCAATCGGTCGCGTTCGCTCACCAACGTCAGTCTGCTTGCGGGGTTCGGCTCCTGTTCCGAATGAAACTCAAGATTGACCACATTGGCGCGCGGCCCCAATACGATGGAGGGCAGCTTTCGCCGTGCGAAAGTTCTGTTCGCCATCCAGCGCAAACCGAAGCGCCCGAGGCGCACTGGCGAGGATACGACGTTCTGAACGTGCGCGAGCTTTTCGTCCAGCGTCATTGAATGTTGCAGCCGACCTCTGAGGTGTTTCGGGAGAAATGTCCTTTTCACGAGATACATCGCCGAGAGGATCGGGTCGTTGTGGCTGGGATCGGCTGGATCTGGGAGATGGGTGCGGAAGATCTGGTTGAGCAAGCAATGCTCCCGCTGCGCTCGCTCCGTGAGCGACAGCCGCCTTCGGCAGTAGATGCCGGCCGCGTCCCGCTCGTAGCCAAAAGCAACCGCCTGCTGGGCGTTCGGCAACTTTAGTGCTCCGACTGTGCCTCCCAGATGGGCCATATAGAAACGACCGAGCTGATCTCGGGCGTTGCCGATACCAGCTGGCATCACATCATTCGAGGCAAGTAGCAATCGGGTGGTCTCAAAGCGCGCCGGCGGCTACAATGTAATGGCAAGCCGTGACCTCACGCTTTGTGCCCTTCAAGTCAACACAGTCGATGTGGTGGACGCAACGCCCGTTCGGCGCCAGGCGAATTCCCGTCGCCGCAGCGTTTAACCAGATGTGGATATGACGCGAAGTCCGCAGCAACCCGGAAAGCCGTTTCCACACGTTGGTTGGTCGACTAAACCGCTCCAGGCGGGTCCTGAACAAATCGCCGTCGACGCCCTCGAATAGTTCAACGCGAGAACCAGGCAACGCGCTTGTTGGATCGTAGTCGTAAGACCCGACCTCGATCACCTCGTGCGCCCGACGGTAGTAGGGCAGCAGGGTTTCATAGGTGATCGGCCAGCCCGAATTGCACACCCATTCCCGCTTCTGGAAGTCGATGCCATCGAACGGCACGCAGCGGCCACCCCATGCTCGGCTCGATCCTCCCAGCGCTCGTATCCGGAAATTCTGGACAGGCGGGTGGACGAGGGGATCTGCGACAATGCCGTGGTAGAGCTCCTGCGATCTCTTGGTCTGCCACCTGCCGCCCGCTTCCAGAACGCAGACGCGTAGCTTTGCATTTTCGAGCGCCGCGGCAATGGCCAGGCCGACAGTGCCACCTCCGACAATGCAGATGTCGTAGGCAAGTCCGTCGCCCGCTGCGGTGAATTGAGCGATCAACGTTCACTCCGGATTTGTTCGATCCCCGAAGGCACGCTCCCACCCTTCGCGCCCGGCTTGGGCGAAGCAGGTAGCGCGCGAGGAGCAGTTGGCAACCACCCGATTGATCGCATTTGAAGCGCCGGCCCAAAAGAGGTGGCTTTGGTGGCGAGGTCCGTGACGACTTCAAGGGGCCCGAACCGGAAGAGTTTTTGTTGCGACCACCCTCAAAGGGCATGGTTATGGTGAACGCACTTCTCAGCCTGAGTTCGGTGGTGGTATTCCGGTTCCATTCGCGAGATTTCCCGCCCATGGCTCGCCGACAGACACGCTGTTGGCTCCGGCTGAAGCCTTGCCTCTGCTTGCGAGGTTGCCATGGCGATCCGGAACCTCGAGGCATGTGGAGAGTTGTCCAGCAGCCCAGCGGAGATCCAAGCCATGGCGCTACCAGATGCCAGTTCCGGCGCGGCCGCGCAGCCGAAACGCTCTAGCAAGCCGGCAATCCCATCGCCGCACGCCACAAGGCTTCCGGAGCAGGATTATCGATAGACGGGCGCCCAACGATATGAAGGACAATGGCCCATGAACGTCGCCAACCTGCAATTGGAAGGTTTGCTTATGGCGGTCGCTGCCGTCAATAACGCCTTGGTCCGGAGGGGCCTTCTTTCGGTTGATGATATCGATATGGCTTTGAAAACCGCGGAGGCCTCGTTCACGGCTGATGAGCGCCTCTTCGAGGACATGTCGCCCGCCAACCGGGACGCAGTCTGTTTTCCTTTGCGGCTTTTGCGGTTGGCTAACACCAAACAGTTCGAAGCGGGTGTGCCACCGTTTGCCGAGCTGGCCAGGCAAGTCGGGATAACCAAGCAGCCCTACAACGATCAGATGTGAAGGGAGGAAGACAGGCAGGTGCAGGAAATCGTCGTGGTCAACAAGGTGGTCGAATTCCGGGGAGAGGCGGTGACCGCATACCGTGACGGTCACGCACACTGCAATGCCACCGCTTTCGGCGAGGCGGGCCGCGACCCTGGACGCGAGACCATTCCCGCATTGAACCCGTAGCTCTGGCGAAGGCACCACATGGAATATTTTCGAGCACAAGGAACATGTCAGCCCACGGGTGTTTAGGCCGCAATGACAATCATCGCCGTCACGACAATGAACTACCCTCTCGCCGTCTTCCCTGGCCCGAAGCGACGCAGGCTCTCAGCAATTGCGCGACTGGAACGAAGCCGCGGCAAGTGGCTGGCGGAGAACCGGACCCACATGACCGGTAAGCAGAAACAGGAGCCGGTCGCGAGCAGCGAACCACAATGCGGCTGCCATGAGCCGTGCGGTTCCAGATGGTTGGCTGCATTCCAAGATCGACAACCGAAACAACAAGCGCCTTTAGGGTCTGCCTGCGCGCGTGGCCTCGAAAGCCTTGGCCATGAACGATGACCCTGTAGATTCGCTCGCCAACGCAATTCACCACCGCAGCGCAATTCTGTTTGTTGGGGCCGGGGTGTCGATCAGTGTTGGACTCCCTTCTTGGGAGAAGCTTATAGAGCGAATGGCAAAGGAGCTCGGTGTCGACGACGAATTTTCCATGCGACGCGATCGTTTTCAAACCCTGGCCGAGTACTATCGGATCAAGCATGGCAGCATCGGGCCACTTCGCAGTTGGATGGACCGAAATTGGTCTGTCCCCAAGGACCGGATCGAGAAATCCGAGTTGCATCGTCTCATCGTGAAGCTCGATTTCCCTGTCATATACACAACCAATTATGACCGTAACCTGGAACTGGCTTATGAAATATACGGTCGGGACTACGTGAAAGTGGCCAATGCACGCGATGTAGCGCAGGCCCGCCAAGGCGTTACCCACATCGTCAAATTCCATGGTGATTTCGACGAGGATTCTTCCCTCGTCCTCACCGAAACGGACTACCTTGATCGTCTCTCCTTCAATTCTCCGCTGGACGTGCGTTTTCGCTCGGATGCACTCGGCAGCACGATCCTCTTCATTGGCTATAGCCTTTCCGACCCAAACATTCGGTTGTTGCTGCACCGTCTCTGGCAGACGTGGCATCGGTCCGGCTATGAGAAAGATCGCCCGCCGTCGTTCATCTTCATGACCAGCCGAAACCCTGTGGAGGAGGCCGTGCTTGGACGTTGGGGCATTTCGGTCGTCGTCGGCGAAATCGACGAGCCGCAAGCTGCTTTGGTGGACTTCCTCAGCCGGCTGGCGGAGATGGTTGGGGACGGAGCCGAGCCTGGAGAGACGACCCATGAGGGAACCGTCGTCAGACAAAGAGCGATTGAAACAGTCAGATCAAGGGGCAGCTAGGCGGGCTCTCAAGGAACGCCGTACGGCAGAGAACGTCGTTCCAGAGGCGACCATAGCCAGTTTGTGTGGCCAGTTTGAAAATCGCATCCCATAGAGCATGCGATCTCCCATGTGAGCTTTCAACTATTCTGGCGGACGCGCTGGAACATTCTCGCATCAACGAGCTTCGAAGGGGGCACTGTTCCCGTTCAGTGTGTTTTCCCCCTGTGAGACTGCCCGCCGCCGAAAGGTGGCGGGCTTTTTTGTTGGGATGCAACCTTGGACATTATAGCGACTTTGGCCGGACACGCGCAGCGTCGCTTCCCATCATCGGTGCCTGAAGTTGGCGACAGTTTCGAAGTCCTCCCGATGCGATCGCAATTTTTGGGATAGATGTTCGTGTGGTGCCTGTCGGCGACCTGGACGCTGCCTTACCAGAACCGGCCTCCTCCGGTCCGAACCACGGCGCTGGAACCTGATGAAAAGATCGATGTTCGGTATGCAGCTTGCCCTGCACAGCCAAGCGGTCTGGTGCGCCCCGTCGCCGCCTGGTCCGTTCAGCGGCGGGCCTTTGTGTGGTGATGACGCCACCGGCATTATTTGGCCAAGCTGGGAACCTGTGTCGCGAATCAAAGTTTGGGTGGCAGCTTGGCTTACAACGCCGGGCCAAGTGGTCTCAAAGCAAGACCCGCCATTGCTGATCAATGACGGGTCTTCGCTGTGCATCAATCGATGGACCGAACATCCCGAAGCTCAGCGCCGCGCCCCGTCCTTCGCACAGAGCGTTGGCGTCACACGCCTGTCATGGGACGAGCTTATTCGCTGAAGAACCGGCCTGCGGCCAGCGACCTGCGTTTTTAGGATGGCTCGACGCCGAGGTCGGTCCGCTCCTGCCTACCTGGCTGCCGTTGCCGGTCGGAGGGCGGGAGAGGAATGACCTCCTGCTCACTGCGCCCGGCAGCTTCGCCGAGTTTGTATGCCGCATATAAGGCGCCGATTCTGACTAACCAACGGATCATCGCAATCTCCTTTGGCGCCCAGAACACAGCGGCTTTCGATATGTTCCACATGCTGGAAGCGCCACCCTCCGCATCGTGCAGGATGGCGAGTGCTACAGACCATCGCGGCATGCCGACGTTTGGCATGTCTATCGGTGTCGATGCTCTCATCAACGCCTCGGCTATCTTTATCATTGCATCTCGGCCATCGTAACTGTGCGCTGCGGCAAGGTGCTTTGCAGCGGATGAAGGCCGCTCGTTCATGTGGCGGCCGCTACGGGACGCCGTCCTAAACGTGAAGCCAGGCCCAAACGAACCTCTTCGGTTTTATGAACGAAATTCCGCGCGTCAACGAGATGGTCAGAAAACGAGTAATCGAACCAAGCATCAGTCGGACGTGCTGGCAGGCGAACACTCTTCCGCTGCCTCGTCGGTTACCCTTCCCGTCCCGGTGGAGCGTCACTGGCCTTGTCGTTGCCTTGTAAGCTGGGGCACTCGCGCGGCCTCGTTGTCCCTCGCTGCGAGACTGTCGTCAGACGCTTGGTATATCTGTCGAACAATTCCACCTTTTCTGGATAGGTAAGGCGGTGTAAACGCTGGCAACCTTCGCACCGATAGTGGGCGGCAGCGATGAACCAACGCCCCGGTTTGATGAAAGCCGTTCCGCATGCCGGACATTCGAGCGTCATCTCAATCGAAGACAGTGTCTGGGGGAGCGGCATCAGGTCCCGTGGCTCAAACTGCCGCCGCCAGAAGCAGCGTTATACCCACGACCGTCGACCCACAGATCGTCGCTAGAAGCACAATCGGCCGCGGATACTCGGTGGGTGCTGCGAGGCTGGTGAGGTCGGAACCTCGAAATCTCACGGCGCTGGGCGACTGGACGTGGGCAGCGGTAGACTTGTCATTGCACGCTAGCACAGAAAGACGCTGGGCGATATCGGCGGCGATGAGAGGATCGTCCGCCACCAACTTCGACCAGTCCGAAACAGTGCCGATTTCGTGATGCAACATCGTTCCCTCCCAGGTGATCGCACAACTGCGAGATCTGACCTTTGTTCCTTTAATTTTTGCGAGGGGGGGAAGTCGCGCCCGCTGCCTCGATGGACGGCGGATCACATGCGACTGATCGCTATTTCCGGGGCTCCGGGAACTTGATTATCGTCGCGCTGTCTTCCGGCTCCAGCGGCTCGTGGCCAGGCCGTTCGTGCCACATGACTTGCCGCAAATCGGTCTGATCGACTTTCTGGCCGCAAGATGGACACGCGTAGAAGCGGTCCTTTTCGCGAATGCAATTACCCCCGTTGCGAGGGATGCGAGGTCCAAGGTCAGACAGTTTTGTCATGGCGACGAAAATCACCGCCGGAGGAAAAAGTTCCCGCCATTTCAGCAAAAACCAACGGAACACTCTTTGGCGCCCGAGGTTCGATGAGCTGAAAGCATCGTGACTGCATGGACGCTTCCGCCAGCCCATCGACAGCCTCTATGGCACGATGCACGATGCCATCTCCACTACGATCCTGGTTTGACCGGATGATGCTCGCGGCCGCAGGTTCCTCGACGATTGGATCGCGAGCCATCTGCCGTTTCCAGAACCGGCTCCCCCCATGGCTGCCAGCGACCTTGCGGACCAGCCGCCGGTGATGCCGGTACCAAGCCTGACGAGGTCAATGAAGAAGTCAGGAGCGTATCGGAAGTAATGTTCAAACGATGCATACAGCAACGACGCCTCACCGGCTTGACCGGTTTCTTGGCTCGCGCCTTTAGGTGGGCTGTGGGTCAAGTGGATTGCTAATACGAGGCTCAAGGACCTTTATCGTTATGCTTGTCTCTGCCGGCTGCGCCACATTCTATTGGTGGTGGAGAGACTGCTATGCCCTTCAGGGCGGGCTAGCGATGGAGCGCCTTCGAAGGTGAAAGCAATTCCCGCGTTCTCAAACGCCTGACGCATGGCCGCGATCTTGTGGGGACGCGGATTTCGAATACCGTTCTCAAAATCTCTGATCGTCATTTCGCTAACGCTCGCTTTTGCGGCAAGCCGTACTCGCGGCCAGTTCAGCAGGGCGCGTGCTGCTCTCGATTGAGCTGGTGAAAGTTGGGTTCGGCTGTCCATAGGATTTGAACATTCGATACGTCTAAAATGTTCCTTCGATCTATCGACGATCGAAAGATCGAGCAATTCCCGCGCGGGGGACGGTCGTCACGAGCGATGTCTCAGCGATGCATGCGTCAGGCAATAGGCCGGCACTGGGACGAGGGGGGCAAGCAGTGGGCGCCTGAAGCGAGCGCTGAGGGTTGGCCGGCGTCCGCCCGCTATCGCAACCAACCCTGTTGCGGCTCGTTGACCTATGCTGGTTGGTCCCAGCACACTCCAGAACCTGCCCGCCACCACTTCGCGGTGGCCGGCTTTTTGTTAATCAGCGGAACCTGATATGCCACGGCAGGTTGGAAGAGCGGCAGCGTCCCCCGCTGCCGGTCGAGGTCCCCAAGCCTCGCCCGGGTCCGCCTCTACCCGCAAGTGGGGGCGGACCCACTAAATATGTTGCGGATCCAGGCAACCTGGTTTGTTGCTGATGACGGGCCTTCGCGCTGGCGCTGCTACACACCTCATTGCAAGCACTCTACCGTGTCTGGGCCCGACCAAAGCCCGACATGGAATCGCAAAGGTCTGACCTATGAAACAAGGAAGCCTTTTCCACATTTGGAATGTGACCGTCGATCATCGTCCCTTCATCGTCGGTTGGTTGTTTACCCGCCACGGCTCGCTTGGCGTGGCGGGTACTCATTCATGGAGAGTGTATGCAGCCTGGTGAGATCATCGCGAACGTGTTTGCAGCGGGGTTGGTCAGTGTCCTGGTAGCAGTCGTTTTTCTGATTTTCGGGAACCCGCTCTGGCCTGAACGACACGTCCGGATGGTCATCATCCCGCCTGTCCATCGAATGACAACCACCGCTATCAAAAATGCCTGGCCAGACCTGCCGGACAAAATTGATTTGAACGTTTCGCGCCCGAGGCCGGCCACCGGTGAGCGGATCTGAAGCGTCCTTCGAAGCGCACTGACCTGGAGCGTTATGGCGCGCGCCCTGTGCTAGGGTGGCCGGTCAGCTTTCCGGTCTAGACTGAAGTGCATTGTGGATATGTGTTGCTGCGGTGGCGGCATGGCCAAACGCAACGGCAATTTGATTGAGACCCTCAGCCACGTCTCCAATGGCATAGAGACCCGCAGTCGACGTTTCGAGGTGTCGGCTGACCAGAACATATCCTTGCGCGTCACACTCTGCACCGAGTGCGGCGGCAAGTTCAGAGCGCACATCAGACCCCATTGCGGGGTACACCACATCCAATTCCCGCATTGGCGCACCGTCGGCCATGACAACGCCGAACCCGGTTGCTCGAGCAACAAGATCCTCGACGGTGTCCCAGATTTCGATGGCGCCTGCCGAGGCCATGCCGCGGGCGGCATCGGAAATATCCTCCGGATAGTTGGCGAGCAAGGTAACCTGACCGCTGTACTCCTTCAAAAACAGGGCTTCCTTGAGCGCCAGATGCTCTGGGCCGACGACGCCAATGCGCTTGCCCACGGCCTCATAGGCGTCGCAGACCGGACACAGTCGGACAGTGCCGGCCGCGACGGCCTCCTCCAGCCCTTCTATTGCCGGGGCCTTGTCCACGATCCCGGTTGCAAGAACCACGCGCTTTGCTCGGATGGTCCCGAAGGTGGTCGTCAGCACAAAGGTCCCGTCGCGCTTCTTGGCGCCCGCTACACGACCGTCCACTACGCCTGCACCGTATCTCTGTGCCTGGGCTTTGAGACGGCCGAGCAACTCTGACCCGCCTACGCCGTCCGGGAAGCCAGGACAGTTATGCGATTTTGGAATGAGCTTGGCTCGTGCGTCGCCGGCGTCTACCACGATCACCGAATGCAGGAATCTGGCCAGATACATGCCTGCCGCAAGTCCTGCGGGGCCGCCGCCGACTATAGCCACGTCGAATTCATGACCGGGGGAAGAAATTGGCATTTCGCCCAACATTGCAAACAGGATCTTGTTCCCTGCTTTGGCAGAGGGGATGAGCGACGGTCAGGCCTCCAAACGTTTACGCGGCAACTCGTCGAGGTCCCTTTCACCGGGCGATGGCGCGCGCCTCGATCTGATTTGCGCAATCTTCGCCATCAAGCGATTCCAGCTCCTGCAAATCAGGCTTCAATTCGAGGTGCCCGAAATGCCGACATGGCATTTCACCGGCCAACTTGCCTTAAACCTGCGACCGTGCGCATTTCCCAAGCCCACGCGATTCGAATCGGATCGACCTGCCGGGAAAACCCACCTGATAGCCCCGTCCTTCCGATCCGGAGGGGCGCAATGCTGATCGTCTGAAGGGCCGCTCAAATTTACTGACCCAGTCGAGGTGCAGACTATCATAGTTGATTGTTGCTGCCGGTGACCTCGCGTAATCAAAGGCTCACGAGGCTTTCCAACAGAGGACGGTATGTTGTATCCAGGTCGATTTTTGGAACCGAGCGATATTGTGATGCTTGCCCGTGTTTGTGCGACGGTCTGCGAACAGCGCGGCGTACCTGTTGCTTCGCGGGCCGGAGAACGGACAGCTGCGCACGTACTCAGGCTGTTTCTGAACGGCTTGACTGGGGAGAATGAGCTGATCGATGCTGAGAAGAACTGGGCTCGCGGGAGTGATCTGGCTTTCGAGGGGGCTCCTGTCAGCTACGAAAACAAAAGAGAGGCCGCGTGATTCAAGCTTCCTGAGAATCGAATGTAGCGAAGAAAACTGCTCGCACACGGGTCAGGCACCAGAGGCACCCTCCCTGCATATCGGGGGTGTTGCTGTGGCACTTCAGGTGAGAAAAAGATCTCCGCACGCCGCCCGATCCGTGGTGTCCGGGCGATTTTCCAGGTGGACTCGACATGAGGCAAGCGCATGCTTTTTGATCTCGGCTCGGGCCTTCCTGGTTTGGGGCTGAAGCGTCGGATTGGTCGGGGCACATCGATGTCTGTCAAAGTCCGAAGACCGCTTCGTAAAATCCGTTTCTAAACGCTGCCGATCCGCTCCTGGCCAAACGCCGCCGGACCGCTTTGGCGCAGCAATGAGCGAAGCAACAAAAGGGGCGGTTTGGCCGTTCTCATTAGTCGCACTGGCGGGCCGGGGCATTCGAAGACATGACTACGCCGCAAATTTTGTCATTTGCCGTAACCTTCGTGATGATGGCAGCGTTCGTGTGGGGTCGCTATCGATATGATCTGGTCGCGGCTGTGGCACTGTTGCTTGCTGTCGCGGTTGGCATTGTGCCTTTTGACGAAGCCTTCAGCGGGTTCAGCGACGATATCGTGATTATTGTCGGCAGTGCTCTGCTGGTGAGCGCAGGGATAGCACGCTCGGGTATCATGGAGGCAGCGATCAAGCGCTTTGCTCCGAAATTATCGGGAGTTCGGTCGCAACTGGCGCTGCTGGTGATCGTGGTCACGATCCTCTCTGCCTTTGTAAAGAATATCGGGGCGCTCGCTATCATGATTCCGATCGCCTTCCAGTTCGCGCGCCGGTCTAACATTTCACCCTCGATATTCTTGATGCCCATGGCATTCGGGTCACTGCTCGGCGGACTAATGACGCAGGTGGGAACATCACCCAACATCGTAGTGTCCCGAGTGCGAGAGGAGCTGATCGGAACCGCCTTCACAATGTTCGACTTCACACCTGTTGGAGCTGCCATAGCCGCTGCCGGAACGATCTTCCTGCTGTTTTTCTATTGGTTGTTGCCGGTGCGCGAAAAGCATGGCGGGTCACTGAATGAAGCCCTCGACATCAAGAATTACCTTACAGAGGCTCGAATTGTCGCCGACTCCACGGTGCTCGGGAAAACCGTCGCAGACCTCATGAAGCTCGCCGGGGGCGATGCAATCGTGACGTCGATCCTGCGCAATCGCACGATGCGGATGACGCCACTGCCCGACGTGGTCCTCAAGGTGGATGACATCCTGTTGCTCGAGGGCGACCCAGAAGCGCTGGATCGCCTTGTCTCCCAGGGCAGGCTCAGCGTGACCGGGGATAGGGGCGGTGGTGACGACACCACCAACGAGATGGTCGCTATCGAAGCCGTAATCGGTGAAAGCTCCTCTTTGATCGGCTGGACCGCCCAGCGCCTTGCCCTTTACGATCGCTTCAACGTCAACCTCCTGGCCGTCAGCCGTCGTGGGGAGCGCCTCGACCGCAGGCTGGCCGCAGTCGAGCTGAGGCTCGGGGACGTTGTCGTCTTGCGGGGCAGTGCAGCGAGGATGCCCGAGATACTTCGTGAACTCGGCTGCTTACCGCTGGCAGAAAGGGCTATCCTTCTTGGTAGCGTCCGCAAGGGTATCGTGCCGGTAGTGGTCCTTGCTCTCGCCATGGTGGCGACGGCGTTTGGGCTGCTGCCAGTGTCCGTCGCTTTTTTCGCGGCCGCGGTCGCGATTGTGCTTTTCAAGGTCATTCCGCTCCGCGATGTTTACCAATCGCTCGATGGGCCTATCCTCGTCATGCTCGCCGTTCTCATTCCAGTGAGCGATTCACTACGCAGTACAGGAGCTACGGGAGTAGTTGCCGGCGAGCTTGCTAGACTGGGGACCCTCCTTCCGGCGTCCGGCGCACTGACGCTCATCCTTGTCGCCGCCATGGCCGTTACGCCATTCCTCAACAATGCCGCCACCGTCCTTGTCATGGCGCCTATCGCCGCCGAATTTGCTAGTGATCTGGGCTACAGGCCCGAACCGTTTTTGATGGCTGTCGCCATTGGCGCCGGCTGTGATTTTCTCACCCCGATCGGACACCAGTGCAACACGCTTGTCATGGGGCCGGGTGGCTACCGCTTCAGCGACTATCCGCGTCTGGGACTTCCCCTGTCTTTCCTCGTAGTCATTGTTGCTGTGCCGATGCTTATGATCGTCTGGCCAATGAACTGACATCCGATATTCGGATGCCTTCTTGGAAATCCCACACGACACCACAATCGTGAATGAGGTCGCCGCGCAAGCCTGACGCGGGCTGGCCAACCTGCGGTCAGTGTCGCCAGCAGTTCCCCTCTCGTCCCGCCCGCGGCAACAGAAACTGTGTTCCGGCCGCTCTATCGGGGCAAAGGGAAAGCCAGCAAACAAACCTTAGGCCATGGACTATACACCGCAGCGAGATTGTCAGGGGCTTGGCGGAGTATTGACGTCGTTTCTCACCTAGGAAAAGCCGGTTCACCTTCGTAATGACGACAGGCCGATAACTCTTTCTTCGAGAATACGAGGCCCTTTCGGGCTGCGATCAGCATCACAAGTCGTGTGTTGCTCAGCGGCAGGGCCCTGGTGAACTGCAAGTCGTCGCGACGACCATTCGACCTTGGTGCTACCTGAGATACCAGCGTTGCACATCGCGCAGGAAGGACGAGGGCGGCTGTTAGCCGCCCATTCATTTCATCTCACACGTTGCGACGACCTCTGGCGCTTTCCAGGTCATCACCTGTGTAGACTTCATCCGTTGGATCGAAGCCGGTCCAACCGCCTGCTTCGTATTCGGTTCGCCGATGGGCTATGTCGACGGAATTATATTGCTTCAGTATCTGTTCCGCGTCGGGGACAAGGTCGTCTTCGACCCTGGCTATAACCATTGTTCCCCCGCGCCGAACGCCTTCGGCATAAACATGTGCGTCGCTTTCCGGCACACCGGACTCTGTCATCGCGCCGATGATGCCGCCCGCTGCGCCACCGACCACGGCACCGCCGACAGCGCCGACCGCAGTCGCTGCCAGCCAGCCCGCGGCAACCACGGGGCCGAGACCAGGTATGGCCATCAGGCCAAGGCCGGTGAGCAGGCCGCCGGCCCCGCCGACAACGGCGCCGACACCAGCCCCTGCTGCCGCATCCTCGCCAGCCTCCGACGCTTCGCCCGTAAGCCGGCCGCCCGAATTACCCGCCACGATGCTAATATCGTCGTGCGGAACGCCCGTGGCTTCAAGCTCGCCCACAGCGTCGCTTGCTTGATCGTAATTGTCGAAGAGGCCTGTTACGGTTTTCATCTGATTTGTCCTTGGTTGGTGATCAATTCTTGCCGGCAACGACGTTGCCTTGAAAGTCGAGGGCGATGGGTGCTGCTTTGCCGTCCTTGCTCGCCGTTCCACGCCAGATGCCCTTGTCATCCTTCGTCAGGGCGGAGACGTCCGAGTAGCCCGCCTTTTCGATGGCGCTCTTGGCCTGGTCCTCGGTGAAGCTGTTGGCGCCAGGCACCGGTGCCACAGAATTTGTGGCGGCCGCATCGGACGCGGCTGGCGCGGAACTGTCGGGGGCAGGAGCGGCAGCCGCGACCTTGCCAACCATCTCCTGATGCATCTTGAGTGTCGGCAACGTCTCGCTTGCAAACGACTTGAGAGCGGAATTGTCGCCGTCCTTGGCGTAGCTTTCAAACATGCTTACAGCATCGGCATGCGCCCTCTTCTGCATGTCGGCATAGGTTGCATCGACTGGCGCCGCGGCTGACTGCAACTTGTCGACGTCGCTCTTGTGGGCAGAGTCGAGGTCGGCGGGCACCTGCAATTTTTGTTCGCCGGCAATACTCTCGAGTTTGGCGTTCGCAGCACCGTGGTCGGAGATCATCTTCTGAGCGAAATCCTTAAGGGTCGGATCCTGGAGCTTGCTTTGAGCGACCTTGCTGGACTGCACTTCGAACATCCCGCCGATCGCGGCCTTCGTGACGAAGTCCTGGGCCGTCTCTGCTGACAAGGCAGGCAGTACAGCGGTCATTGCGGTCGCGATCGACAGCGATGCCATGCGTAGTTTGGTTCTCATGCTTAGGTTCCTTGGTTGAGGAGGACGATGAACTCCAATCTCCCGGCGCCATCTTTGTTCCGAGCCTTGGTAAATGTCGGATATTTTCGGGGCGCCATTCCCGCCGTCACGAGCTGGGCGGAGTGACACCGATCCCAGATTGTCCAGGAACCCCAGACCGATCGAAGAGTTGCCATTGCTCGCAGAGGGGACCTGATGGCGGGAAAATCCAACGGTGAGTTCGGTTTGCTTGCCGGCAAAGAGCCTGAAGCAGACGGGACGGCCGACCAGAAGATCACCACACGACGGAAAGACGTCGGTAGCGCCACAGATTGCGCTTACCCAGGCATCCCGGCGGCGTCAGCCGGTCGACATGCGTGACCTTCGCCAAGTAAATTGCCGGGCAAGGCTCGTTTCTGAGGGTTAGCTTATGAAAGCCCGCCGCCCCATTTGCGAAGCGGCGGGCTTCATCCGCCCCAACTTGTCAAAGCTGATGCCAAACCTTTTTGGCTCTTTATAGGACAATGGCCCCTCCGACAGCGATCAAACAGACATCCGAAATGCCAGCAGCAGGGCGCATAAGGACGAGACGAGGGCAGCGGTGGCAAAAAACACGCCCTGCCAATCTGGCGGTGGCTCGGATATCAACTTGTCGGGGGGCGGCTGATTGTCATTCATGAAAGCAATTTGCGACGCCAAGTGTAGTTCCCCCTGATCCTTCAGGTTGTCGGCGGAAATGCTCGTCGCCTACCGAAGACCAAAAAAACTCAAAATCGCCAAGACGACGACCACCGCACCAACGAGCCAAATGAGATTGTTCATGATCTCTCTCCTGTTGCTTTCGAAAGTTCGCGCCTGGCAGCCCCGACTGTTCGGGACGCTTCTTCTTCGAGTTTTACAAGCTTCTCCCTGATCTCGTCCGGCTCGGCATGCTCCAATCCGACAACGTCGTTCCTGGTTTCGTTCAGTGAAACGATGATCTCGTCGAGTTTTGCGTGAATGGCGGCGGTATCGCGATAGCCTTGTAAAAGGACAACACCGGTGATCACGATGGCGGCAACCGACAGGGCATAGGTGACCGCATTTGTCAGTCCAAAAGGCACCAGGGCGGTGCACAAAACCATTGCCACGAGCATGACATAGAAGCCTGGCGGCCGAGATAGGAAGTCGGAGGCTGCGAAAAGGAACCGATTCATATGCTGGCCAAGGTCATCAAGGCGACCAGTGCGGTAATCGCCACACAAACAGGCACCGCCGCCAGCAGGCCTGCCTCTAAGATCCGACTCTCCTTGTCGCGCAACATCAGGTCACCTACTGCAGGTTAAAGATACAGGCGTTCGGCGTCGGAAGGGACGTTGCTGCGCCGATCCACCACATGCCAGCTTAGAACGAGTGCCATCACGAGAAAGGGAACAGCCGCGAATAACCAGCGTGCTTGGTCCACACTTTATCCATCTGCATTCTTCCAAATTCGAGAGACAACAGCCGCGGAAGCCAAGCGTTCCAGCCGCTGCCGCTGACAGGACCAATGCGGTTTCCAGAACCAGACTTAGGTCCCAAGGGGACTAGACCTAAGTACCTAGGGCGGAACGTTTAGGGCGGCTCCATGTTCAACTTGCCGGGCGGCGCGGGACGATGATCGTGTTGCGCCCGTCCCTACAGGAGTGCAGATATGAACATGCTTCTAAAGAACACCGCAGCAGCGATGTTGCTATTGGCTGGGATCGGCTCAGCCGCCGCGGACGACATCATCATCCAGCCGGAACAGGACACCGTCATCCGCGAATATGTGAAGAAGCAGCCCCTGGCGTCGGTCAAGCTCCCCGGCGTGGAACTGAATGTCGGGACAGCCCTGCCGGAAACGGTTGAGATCCATGAGGTCCCCAACGTCAAATATCGCTACGTTGTGGTCGACAACCGCACGGTGCTGGTGGACCCGGGCACCCGAAAAATCATCAAGGTTTACGACTGAACGAACCATCCAACCCCGCCGCCATCGCCTGGCGGCGGGGTCGAAGCTTACAAATCTCCACAATCCGGTGACGAGCCTTGAAGTCGCGACATCGCAACCTTCCAAAGGTCCGGGCTTTATGGATGATGGTCGCGGCCAGGCAGAGTTTTCCGCTCAACAAGCCAGTCCAGGAGCTCAAGGACTTTCAGGGCAAGATCTGTGCACGAGTAATACGCTTTATGGCGCTCCTGCCTCCGGGTGACCAGACCAGATTCTCGCATCATGCCGAGATGCTGGGAGAGTGCTGAGTTGCTAAGCCCCAGTCGCGGCGCCAGATCAGAAACGGATATTTCTCCGTCAGCAAGAATCATTAGAGCGAGAAGGCGCTTTTCATTAGCCATGGCAGCGAGCAGCTCGGCGGATGGCGCATGAATGCTGGGCTTTTCGGGATTCATGATGTTGCCCTCGCTCACGCGTCTTGCGCCGGCCGAAATGTAAAGAAGCGGCCTCCCTTCACGGCAGCGGCGGGCGCCCCAGTAAGGATGTGCCGGGATCGTCGCGTGCCCCGGCGCGCCAGATCTATTAGCGTGGTGTATGTTCCATCAGAAGGGCGTCGCTGTCTCACGGCCAGCCTCGGCGGCTAAGCGCCTTAGCGCCTTAGCTCCTGGATCGGCCTTTCTTCGAAGCCTGGGGACCCTTGGCTTCGGCAGCAAGGCGTTGTTCTCGAAGTCGCGCAGTTTTCAAATAACGCGCCTCTCTCTCGGCCGCGTTAGCAACTTTTGCCTCGCGGTCTGCGCGCTCCAATCGGTCTTTGTCGACGCTTCGCTGGGACACTTTTGCCTCCTACCAGAAGACCGTTGAATTTACTGTTCGCTAAATTGTTCCCGTCAATCGGCGACTGCCTTCCTGACGCATGCCGACCCAGCCGCCGTCCGCAGCACCGATGGCCACGACGATCTCGTCGGCAGCCGGGCCGTCTGCGATCTGAAAATTGGCGGTGATGAAG